>NZ_JBRREI010000079.1:0-17333 GCF_056760195.1 Stenotrophomonas sp. STEN020 | reverse complement strand
GGATGTGCGTCGTTTTTCGACGATACAGGGATGTATCGTCGAAAAATCCTGCCAGCGGAGTGGACCCGCGTCGCGCAGCGGCGTGGGCGCGGAGGCAGGGTGTGCTTTCTTTTGGTTACTTCTTCTTTGCACAAGCAAAGAAAAGTGACTCGCTCCCCGAAGGGGAGTGAAAGCTCTTGCTCCCGCTTTGGCTTTGGCTTTGACTTTGACTTTGGCTATTTGGTCAACAGCAAACGCCAAAGCTAAAAGCTCCCCTCATCCGCCCTCCGGGCACCTTCTCCCGCAAGCGGGAGAAGGGAGTGTCATTCGGCCCGGTGTGCGCCTGCTGCCCGCCTTCGCGGGGACGGCTCCCCAAACATCCCGTCTTTGCGGCAAATGGCCCCGCGCTCCTCCCGAACGCGAGAGAAGGGAGCAAGTGCGCAACATGGCAATAACTCGGCGCCCCTCACTCCCACCACCCATAAACCACGAGACGTTCCACCGGCAGCACCACAAACCACGAACGGCCACCTTGAGCGACGGCGAAGTATCCAGCGCTATGCGTCGTCGGCAGCGCACCCAAGCCCTCTGCTCCACACGCAAAACCACCGGCATCCGACGAATGAGCCTCGGCAAACGCCGAATACACCCAATCCCCCGGCTCGAAATACCGTAGCCCCTTGCGCTGGATCGCCAACGCCGTCGACAACGACAACCGCAACGCAACAACCCCCTGCACCTGCTCACCTGCAAACACACTCCCCAACAACACCCGCTCCACCTGCCCCGGCGCCATCCCGAAGTGCAGCAAGCCGCAGGTCTCGATACCCGCCGGCAACAAGCGCTGCGCACGGCGATGGATCAATGCACGATTCATTTCATTCCTCCTTGCAAAAGAGGCGGGATGGCCAACGCCACCCCGCCCCGTCATCGCAACTGCCAGATCAGGCCTGCTTGCTCACCGCGCGATTGCTCAGCTCGTACCAATCGACCTTGCGCGTGATCCACATGATCGCGGCTAGGATGCCGAACAGCAGCAGCGAGCCCATCAGCAACGCGTTGTTCTCCGAGACCAGCAGCACATACAGCACGCCGTACAACATGGTCAGCATCGTTGCGAAACCGACACCGCGTTTCCAGCTGTGCAGCACCCCGCTCAGATAGAAGCCCTGCAGGCCGATACACGCCGCCGCCGCGATCAGATAGGCCTGCCAGAACGCAATCTGCTCCGAAAGACTCAGCAGCAGCAGGAAGAAGATCGCCAACGCCAGGCCAACCAGCAGGTACTGCAGCGGATGGATCTTCAGCTGCTTGATCAGCTCGAACAGTGCAAAGCCAACGAAGGTCAGCAGCACGAACAGGATGCCGTACTTGCTGGCACGGTCCACCTGCGTATAGGTGTCCACCGGGTCCACCAGCGCCACATTCAAGGCTTCAACGCTGCCGCCGTCGCTGCGGATCGCCTTGACCAGCTGCGCCTGTGCCGCCGAGGCCAGCGAAGACACCGCCCACTCCGCCTTGAAGCCGCTGACATCGATGCTGCGCTCATTGGGCAGGAAGCTGCCACCGAACAGCGGGTGCTGCCAGGTTGATGACAGCGAGACGCGGGTGTCATCGCCGACCGGCGCAATCGCCAGCGAACGCGTGCCGCCAAGCACGAACTCCAGCTCGACCTTGCCACCCTCGCGCAGCACGCCCTGCATCGAATCCGGCAACACCGACAACGGTGCATGCAGGCCCTTTGAGGTTCCTTCCAATACGCCAGCGCCGGGCTGCAACTGGATCGCACGGCCATCGACGCGCAGGTTCGGCGTACCTACCAGGCCGCGCACATCCGACACGCCCAACGCCAGATAAGGACGGCCGTAGGTGCGCCCCGGCACCGCCACATAGCTGCTCTCGGCGAACTCGGCCTGCAACTTGGCCTGCCAGTTGTAGACCGGCACCTTGAACAGACCCACGGTGCGCTCATCGGTGCGCATGTTGCCCTGCACATTCAAGCGCGTCGGCATCTGCAGGTCGTAGCCGCTCTCGACGCGCATTTCGGTCTTGCGCGGATTGTTGCCCTCGGCCGGAATCTCGACTTCGCGCTGCTGGGTCCACGGCAGCACCCGCACCGGGCCGATCAGCGACTGCTCGCCAGCCCAGCTCTGCGATACCCGTTCGACCGCCTCGTCGCGGTAACGCTCACGCTCATTGATGGTGCTGCGGATCAGCAGCAGGGGAATCAGCAGCAACAACACCAGCCCGCCGACAATGGCGAAGCGCAACAGCAGTTTCAGGGAAGTCATGTCCCGTCCTCGTGTGGAAACAGGGACAGGTTGAACGCGACTGGTGAGCAGGGTTTGTGCCGAATTTGAAGCGAATGTGAAGTCAGCCGGCCGGCAGCAGCAGGCGCGCTTCGGCGCCACCTTCAGGATGGTTGCCCAGCTCCGCAACGCAGCCATGCAGGCGCGCCACTTCGGCCACAAACGGCAAGCCCAGGCCAGAGCTGCGCTGCCCCGTGCCCGGTCGCGCCAGCGAGTAGAAACGCTCGAACACTCGCTCCTGCGCGTACTCCGGCACACCAGGGCCGTTGTCGCGCACGGCGATGCGCCAGTTCTGTTGCTGCCGCTGCACGCTCAGCACGATGCGACCGCCCGGCGCGGAGAACGCGATCGCGTTGTCCAGCAGGTTCGAAAGCGCCTGCCGCAGCAGGAAGGTATCGCCCTGCACCGCTGCCTGCTCGGGCAGTTCCACATCCAGTTGGATCTGCCCAGCCTGCAGACGTGGCGCCGCATCCTCGGCCAGCGCGCGGCAGACCGCGACCAGATCTACCTCGGTACGTCGCTGCAGCCAGCCGTGCTGTTCAACCTCGGCCAGCCGCAGCAACTGATCGATGGTTTCAGTCAGGCGCCGCTCCTGCTGCACGATATTGGCAGCGAAACGCTGCCGATCGGCTTCGGGCAAGGACTCCTGCAGCAACTCGGCAGCACCGCGTATCGCCGCCAGCGGGCTCTTCATTTCGTGGGTCAGAGACTGCACGTACTGCTCGACATAGGCTTTGCCTTCGAGCTTGCGGCGCATGGTTTCCAGCGCCTGGCCGAGGTCGCCGATCTCGTCGCGGCGCCGCTTCGGCGGCGGCACCGGTTCACCGGCGCTGACGGCCTTGGCATAACGACTCAGCCCGCTGATGCCGCGCGACAGCCACCATGTCATCAGCAGGCCGATCAGTGCCGACAGCCCGATCAGCCAGGCACCGCGCGCGATGATGGCGCGCTGGCTGGCGACGATGAAGGGATCGATGGTGTCATTGGGCTGCGACAGGGTCAGCACGCCGATCAAGGTGCGTCCGTCAGCCGGGTCGTACATCGGCGCGGCCACGTGCATCACGGTGTTGGTTTCGTCGCCCGGTATCTCCGGACTGGAGCGTGCGCCGTACTCGCCGCGCAGCGTCCTGTAGACATCATTCCAGCGCGAGTTGTCGCGTCCAACGTCCTGCCCGCGCGAGTCGTAGACCACGATGCCCTGCGCATTGGTCACCGTCACCCGGTAGTCGATGCTCCGCTTGGGGAAGCGCCACACCATCGCCTTGGGATCGCGGCGCTGAGCGGTGGCCAGACGCGCGGCGAAGTCACCGTCGCCGATGTGGCCGGCCTTCAGATCCGGCGCAGCCATCACCGCCAATACATTTGCCGCGTCCACCAGGGTGGACTCCATCGCCTGGCGCACACCGGGCTTCACTTCGTTGACGAACACGCGCATCACGAAGAACGCGGCGATGCCGACAATCAGGAAGAACCCCAGGAACAGCTTCAGCCCGATCCGCATCGGTCATACATCCAGGGCGTAGCCGACGCCACGGTGGGTGCGGATCGGTTCGCCCTGCGCGCCGGCCGCACGCAGCTTTGCGCGCAGGGTTTTGACGTGGGTATCGACGGTGCGGTCGGTGCTGTCGCTGGCATGGTCCCAGCCACGTTCCATCAACTGCGCCCGGCTAAGGATCGCCCCGGGGCGCTGCAGCAACGCGGCCAGCAAGGCGTACTCGTAGCGGGTCAGGTCCAGCAGCGCCTCGTCGTAGCGGATGCGCCGGCCTTCGTGATCAATCGCGAACCGGCCCAGTTGCTTCCAACCACCTGCCTCCGCTGCAACCGGCGTCGCAGGCGTGGTCCGGCGCAGCCGCGCGCGGACCCGCGCCACCATCTCGCGTGGCGAGAACGGCTTGGTCACATAGTCGTCGGCGCCCAGCTCCAGCCCCAATACGCGGTCGAACTCATCGTTGCGGGCGGTCAGGAAGATCACCGGCACCTGGCTGAAAGTGCGCAGTTCACGGCAGACGTCGAAGCCGCCCAGGTCGGGGAGACCGACATCCAGCACCACCACATCGGCGCCGTCCTGACGCAGCAAGGCCAACGCCTCGCGGCCCAAGGCGCAATGGCTGGCGGCATAGCCTTCGCTGCGCAGCGCATAAAGAAGAGTGTCGGCGATGGCGGCCTCGTCTTCGACGACGAGTACCCGGGCAGGTTGGCTGGACATTGCATCAGCATAGCTGGCCTTGCCGCAGACGCCAGCGGCAGTAGCCAATGGTGGCCCGATTGCCCCCTGGAACCGCCGATTGAGCCGTCCGCCGACCAACGCAGGCCGATCAAAACGCCCACGCAACGCTGCAAGCCGTAAACTTCGCCGATGAATTATCGCCACGCCTTCCACGCCGGTAACCACGCCGACGTCCTCAAGCACATCGTCATGCTGGCGATGATCGACGCGCTCAAGCGCAAAGACTCGCCCTTCTTCGTGCTGGACACGCATGCCGGCCGCGGCCGTTACCTGCTGTCCGCGGAGGAAAGCCGCAAAACCGCCGAGATCGACGAAGGCGTACTGCGGCTGATGACCACCCCGTCGCTGCCCGAAGTGGTGGAGCAGTACCTGCGCGCGGTGCAGGCCGACAACCCGGTCGGCGCCTTGATCTCCTACCCCGGCTCACCGCTGCTGGCCGCGCGCGCCCTGCGCGAACAGGACCGCATGGCCGCCTGCGAGCTGCAGAAGGATGAGGTCACCGCGCTCAAGGAGCTGTTCGCCCACGACCGCCGGGTACAGGTGCACGCTGGCAACGGCTATGAAGCCATCCGCGCCTTCCTGCCACCCAAGAGCGGCGCGATCAAGATTGGGCGGGCGCTGGTGCTGATCGATCCGCCGTATGAGGTGCAGGACGCCGAGTACCCGCTGATCGTCTCAACCCTGCGCGAGATTCTTACCCGGATGCCGCAGGCGCAATGCGCGGTCTGGTACCCGATCAAGCAACGCCGCACCCTGCAGCCGTTCTTCCGCAAGGCGGCCGCGCTGCCGGCCAAGTCCATCCTGGTCGCCGAATTCATGGTGAGGGCCGACGACTCTCCGCTGCGTCTGAATGGTAGCGGGATGCTGTTGCTGAACCCGCCATGGCAGTTCGAGCAGGTATTGGCCCCGGCCTTGCCGGTCCTGAAGCAGTATCTGGGTGAAACCGGCACCTCGACCCGGCTGGAGTGGCTGAAGACGCCCGAATGACGGGCGGCGCCGGCAATCTGCAGCCGCTTTGGACCGCGTTCACAGAACGTAGCAGCCGCGGTGACAGAATCAGGCGACTTTGGAGGAAACGTAGTCATGGCCACACGCAACCGCATGCCCCCGTGGCATGAAAATTTCAAGGCACCCAGCGGCCGTGAGCTGCTGATACGACCCATCCGCCCTGAAGACGGTGCGCCGCTGCAGGGCGCATTTGCCCTGTTCGGGCCGGAAGAAGTGCGCGACAAGTTCCTGCAGTCGGTTGAATCACTGTCGGATGAGACCGCCCAGCGCCTGACCCACCCGAACCCGAAAACCGAGATCGCACTGGTCGCAGCCGAGCCGCTGCCCCCCGGCGAAGCGGTTGTCGGTGCGGTAGCGCGCGCCTCCATCATTCCGGGCACCCGCGATGCCGAGTACGCCATCCTGGTCAGCGGCTTCCTGGCCGGTCAGGGGCTGGGCCGACAGTTGATGCGCAAACTGGTCAAATGGGCACGCGGCAAATACCTGGACCGCCTGTACGGCGACATCGCCCAGGACAACGAACCGATGCTGCAGCTGGCCGCGTCACTTGGCTTCAAGCAGGTGCCGCATCCCGCAGCCGCACCTGGGCTGGTGCGGATGGTGCTGGAGCTGGCCAACTAGGCGTCGGTTCTCCATTCAGCTGACGACAGGCGCCGGCAAGGCGCCTGTCGCGTTATCGGCCCTGCAACGCCCCGCGTACAAGCCAGATCAAGCCCAACGAGGCGACGGGAGCGCATCTGGTAAAATTCGCGGTTCATGTCGCCTATTACCTACCCCATTCCGCCGCTGCCCCGTTCGGGCCAGCTCCGCGCCTGGTGGCGCGCTCCGGCTTCCAGCAGTGCGCTGGCCTGGCATGTCGCCTGCGCGGCGCAGGCGCACGCCAAACCGCTGCTGCTGGTAACCCGCGACAACCACAGCGCACATCAGCTGGTAGCTGATCTGCAGACCCTGCTGGGTGCGAACAGCCCGCTGCCGGTGGTGCCGTTCCCGGATTGGGAAACCCTGCCCTACGACCAGTTCAGCCCGCACCCGGACATCATTTCGCAGCGTCTGGCCGCCCTGCACCGCCTACCGACGCTGAAGCAAGGCATTGTCGTGGTGCCGGTGCAGACCCTGCTGCAGCGCTTGGCGCCGCTGAGCTACATCGTCGGTGGCAGCTTCGACCTGAAGGTTGGCCAGCGTCTGGACATGGACGCTGAAAAGCGCCGCCTGGAAAGCGCCGGCTACCGCAATGTCGTGCAGGTGATGGACCCGGGTGATTTCGCCGTGCGTGGCGGCCTGCTCGATGTCTATCCGATGGGCGCCGACGCGCCGCTGCGCATCGAGCTGCTGGACGAAGACATCGACTCCATCCGTGAGTTCGACCCGGAGTCGCAGCGCTCGCTGGACAAAGTGACGGCAGTAAAGATGCTGCCCGGCCGCGAAGTGCCGATGGACGAGGCCAGCCTCAACAAGGTACTGGCCACGCTGCGCGAACGCTTCGACGTGGATACCCGGCGCAGTCCGCTGTATCAGGATCTGAAGGCTGGCCTGGCGCCGTCTGGCATCGAGTACATGCTGCCGCTGTTCTTCAACCAGACCGCGACCTTGTTTGACTACCTGCCGGACGGTTTCATGACCGTGCTCGGCACCGGTGTCAGCGAAGCCTCCGATGCGTTTTGGCTGCAGACCAACAGCCGTTACGAGCAGCGCCGCCACGATATCGAACGACCGCTGCTGCCGCCAGAAGAGATCTACCAGTCTCCAGACAGCCTGCGCGAGCAGTTCAACAAACTGTCACGGGTGGAAGTGTGCGCGGCCGATCATCCGCGCGCCGCCGAGGCGCAGCCGCTGGGTGACCAGCCGCTGCCGCCGTTGCCGGTCGCAGCCAAGGACGCGCCGGCTGGGCAGGCGCTGAAGTCCTTCATCGAGCACTACCCGGGCCGGGTGCTGATCGCGGCGGATTCGCCGGGACGGCGTGAGGCCTTGTTGGAGGTGTTGCAGGCGGCGGAGTTGAGGCCTGAGGTTGTAGGCAGCTTCAACGACTTTCTTCCTTCCCCCATCGGGGGAAGGTGGCCCGAAGGGTCGGATGGGGGTAAGGCTCCCAGCCAAAGCAAGAGCAAGAGCGCCCTCACCCCTACCCCTCTCCCGCATGCGGGAGAGGGAAAGCTCGCGCGCTTCGCCATTACCGTGGCGCCGCTGGATGACGGCTTTGCGCTCAGCGAGCCGGCCTTGGCCGTGCTCACCGAGCGCCAGTTGTTCCCGGAGCGTGCTGGCCAGGCGCGGCGTACGCGGCGTGCCGGGCGTGAGCCCGAGTCCATCATCCGTGACCTTGGCGAGCTGACCGAAGGCGCGCCTATCGTCCATGAAGATCATGGTGTGGGCCGCTACCGCGGATTGATCGCGATGGATGTCGGCGGCATGCCCGGCGAATTCCTCGAGATCGAATACGCCAAGGGCGACCGCCTGTATGTACCGGTCGCACAGCTGCATCTGATCAGCCGCTACTCCGGTGCTTCGCCGGAAACCGCGCCGCTGCATTCACTTGGTGGCGAGCAGTGGGCCAAGGCCAAGCGCAAGGCTGCGGAGAAAGTCCGCGACGTTGCCGCCGAGCTGTTGGAAATCCAGGCGCGTCGTCGCGCCCGCGCTGGCCTGGCGCTGGATATCGACCGCTCGCTGTACGAACCGTTCGCGGCCGGCTTCCCGTTCGAGGAAACACCCGACCAGCAGGCGGCGATCGAAGCCACGCTGCGTGACCTGCAATCCAGCCAGCCGATGGACCGCGTGGTCTGCGGTGACGTTGGCTTTGGCAAGACCGAGGTCGCGCTGCGTGCGGCATTCGCTGCGGCAAGTGGTGGCAAGCAGGTTGCGGTGTTGGTGCCTACGACCCTGCTGGCCGAACAGCATTACCGCAACTTCCGCGACCGTTTCGCCGATTACCCGCTGCGGGTGGAAGTGCTGTCGCGCTTCAAGACCAGCAAGGAAATCAAGGCCGAGCTCGACAAGGTCGCCGAAGGCACCATCGATGTGATCATCGGCACCCACCGGCTATTGCAGCCGGACGTGAAGTTCAAGGACCTGGGCCTGGTCATCGTCGATGAAGAGCAGCGTTTTGGTGTGCGCCAGAAGGAAGCGCTCAAGGCAATGCGCGCCAACGTACATCTGCTGACGCTGACCGCTACGCCGATCCCGCGCACCTTGAACATGGCCATGGCCGGCCTGCGTGATCTATCGATCATCGCCACCCCGCCGCCGAATCGTTTGGCAGTCAAAACCTTCATCACCGCCTGGGACAACGCACAGCTGCGCGAGGCCTTCCAACGTGAGTTGTCACGTGGCGGCCAGCTCTACTTCCTGCACAACGATGTGGAAAGCATGGGCCGGATGCAGCGCGAGTTGTCCGAATTGGTGCCCGAGGCGCGTATCGGCATGGCCCACGGGCAGATGCCCGAGCGCGAGCTGGAACGGGTGATGCTGGATTTCCAGAAGCAGCGCTTCAACGTGCTGCTCGCCAGTACCATCATCGAGTCGGGTATCGATATTCCCAACGCCAACACCATCATCATCAACCGCGCGGATCGCTTTGGTCTTGCGCAGTTGCATCAGCTACGTGGCCGCGTTGGCCGTTCGCATCACCGTGCGTACGCCTACCTACTGGTGCCGGACAAGCGCTCGATCACGCCGGATGCGCAGAAGCGCCTGGAAGCCATCGCATCGATGGACGAACTGGGCGCGGGCTTCACCCTGGCCACCCATGATCTGGAGATCCGTGGTGCTGGTGAGTTGCTGGGCGAAGACCAGAGCGGGCAGATGGCCGAAATCGGCTTCAGCCTGTACACCGAGCTGCTGGAACGCGCGGTGCGCTCGATCAAATCGGGCAAGCTGCCGGATCTGGATGCCGGCGAAGAAGCACGCGGTGCCGACGTCGAACTGCATGTGCCGGCGCTGATTCCGGAAGACTACCTGCCGGACGTGCATACCCGCCTGACCCTATACAAGCGCATCAGCTCGGCACGCGACAGCGAACGCCTGCGTGAACTGCAGGTGGAAATGATTGATCGCTTCGGCCTGTTGCCGGATCCTGTCAAGCATCTGTTCGCCATCGCCGAACTCAAGCTGCAGGCCAACGAGCTGGGCATCCGCAAGCTGGAACTGGGCGAGAACGGTGGCCGCATCGTGTTCGACAGCAAGCCCAACATCGACCCGATGGTGGTGATCCAGCTGATCCAGAAGCAGCCCAAGCTCTACCAGATGGATGGCCCGGACAAGCTGCGCATCAAGCACCCGCTGCCGGAAAGCGCTGACCGCTTCAACGCCGCGCGTGCGTTGCTGACCACACTGCATCCGGGAAACAGCTGAATAAATCAATTGGTTTAGATTGCGTGAAGATGAAAGGGCGTTGAAAATAACGCCCCCTCTCTTACGCTCGCAGCCGTTCCCCACGCGGCTTCGCACTCATGTTGACCATCACCACGCCCGTGGGCCTGTCGCATCCACCGGATGACAGCTCCTGCGCTATCGATGTATTGGCCGCCGCGCTGGATCAGCGCGACAGCTATACCGACCACCACTGCGATCGCGTCTCGCAACTTGCCCAGGCCATGGGCCGCCGCTGCGATCTGTCCGAGGAACGCATCGGCCATCTTGTGCTTGCCGCACGCTTTCACGATGTCGGCAAGATCGGTATCCGTGACGAGGTACTGCTGCATCCAGGCAAGTTGGATGAGGACAAAATCTCGGCGATGCGCACCCATCCGGAACGTGGCGCGCGCCTGTTCGCCGCCACCGGCCGCAGCGACGCCAAGGCCGTTGCCACGCTGATCCGCCATCACCATGAAGCCTGGGATGGCAGTGGCTATCCGCACGGCCTGCAGGGCGAAGACATTCCACTTGAGTCGCGCATCCTGACCATCGTCGATGGCTTCGATGCGATGACCTCGCAGCGCCCGTATCGTGGACCGATGCCGATGCAACGTGCCATCGAGATCCTGGCCAACGACCGCGGGCGTTTGATCGACCGGCGTCTGTTCGGCGAGTTCATGGGCCTGCTGCGCGGTGATAGCGCCGCGGCCACCTGAGCCGCAGCGTCACAACACCGGCGACATCATCGCTACGGCGTTACACACCAGACGCGTGGCCAAGGGCCACGCCATCACCTGTGACAACAGTACCGGCTCGGATACCGACAGATAGCCTTGCTGCCGCTGCACGATGCCGGCGGTGACTGCACTGTCGGCAATCAGCAGATTGTTCTCGAAGTTCAGCTCCAGGCTGCGCCGATCCATATTGGCAGAACCGATCAAGGCAATCTCGCCATCCACGGTCAACGACTTGGCGTGCAGCAGACCCAAGGGATACTCGTGGACCTCTACGCCACACTGCAGAAGATCAGCGTAGGTGCTGCGACTGCTCTGCCCCACCAGCCAGGAGTCATTGCGCTTTGGGAATACCACCCGCGTGCGGACCCCACGACGCGGTGCCGCGCAGATTGCGCGCAGCAGCGCTTCGTCTGGCACGAAGTACGGCGTGCTGATGATCAACTCATGGCGCGCCGCATAGATGCAGGCCACGAACATATCCGTCATCGCGTTGTGGCGGGTGACCGGGCCGGTTTCAAATGCCATTGCCAGACAGCCATCTTCGAACTGCGGCTGCGGCGTCTCCACCGCATAAACGTCCAGCCCCTGCTCACCGGTCTCTGGAATCCAGCCACTGAGAAACAGCCGCTGGATCTGCGCCACCACAGGGCCTTCGCAGCGCAGCAGCAGATCGATCCACGGTGCATAGCTCGGCTTGACCCGGAACTCCGGATCAGCACAGTTCTGACTGCCGCAATAGGCGATTCGGTTGTCGATGACCACGATCTTGCGATGATCACGCAGGTCCATGCGGCTGAAAGCCACGTGCTGCAGGCGGGTCAGATCATCCAGGGTGCGCACCAGCTTGACCCCGGCCTGCTGCAACTCAGCCCAGCGCGGGCTGCCACTGAACGCCCGCGAGCCCAACGCATCCACCATCACCCTGCAGGACACACCACGTCTTGCCGCAGCAGCTACTGCATTGGCAACACGACCACCGGCGCCATCATCCAGCCAGATGTAAAAGGCGATATGCACGCTCTGCTGCGATTGGCTGATGTCCTGCACCAACTGTTCAATGGCTGCACGGCAATCCTCCATGGGGGCGTTCGCAAGCGGTTGCGCTGCGCCCAGCAGCGCGACCCGGTTGCCCGGCTGTGGCACAAAGCCATTGATCGATTGCGCCAGCGCAAACAAGGATGCTGCCTTGCCGTCGATTTCCACAGCAGCAGCGTCGTGCGGATCGCCCGCCGCCTGCAGCATTCGAACGGTCTGCCGCAGGCGTCGAGCACGCGCACGTCCAATACTGGTTTCGCCCAATAGCAGATAGGCGAACATGCCCAGCAGTGGCGCCAACATGATCACCGCCACCCACGCCGCGCGCGACGCCGGGGCACGATTGGGGCGGGTCAGCGCCCGCGCAGCAACCAGCAGGTGCGCGATGAAAACCAGCACGCTCACCACCCATTGCATGGGAGCCTGCGGCCAGCCCAGTTCAAATACCATGCTGCTCCTCCCAACGCCGGTGATAGTGCAAGGCAGATAAATAGCACGCCGTTCATATGGCTGGGATCAGCGCGCGCTTCCCTGTCCAGCCAACGGCAGATAAACCGAGCATCGCGACAAACACCATCGCCCGCTATTTTTCACCAATCGCGAAGGCTCGGGGGCGCCTGCTATGCCGGCAGACAGCCGGATGGGCCGGCTGGGAGGAGAACGTGATGCGCGTGTCCCGATCAGCACAAATGATACTGACAGCAGCTTTACTCAGCGGTGGCTATTCATTGGCACTGGCTGCACCACCCGCTGACACCACCTTGCCAAGCTATACAGAGCTGGATAAAGACAAGGATGGCATCGTCACCCTGTCCGAAATCGATGTCTATCCGCCTGGTGTTGCAGCGCGACTGCACCACTGCGACAGCAACAAGGACCACAAGCTGAGCCAACAGGAATACGCGCGATGCACGGCCAGCGCCCATCCACATACGCCGGCCAAGTAGCCCTGCGCACCTAATCCTTCAGAGCGGCAACCAGGGCGTCTGCGCCAATGCTGATTGCAGGCGAACCAACAACACATCGGACTGCTCCAGCCGCTGCTCGCCGATTGCCGCCAAGGGCCAGATGCCGGAGGCATTGAATGCGACCGCGCCGTTGAAGCGGACCAACGCCGGCAAGTGCACTTCGACCTGGGTCTGCAGCTGACCAAGCTCGGTCAAGCCGTCCATCAGCAGACGTTCGGTGCTGCCACGCAGCGCCGACGCCTGTGGCCAGCACACCTGCACGCCATCCCAGAACGCCAGGTTCCAGGTCGTACCTTCGCTGATGCGGCCTTGTGTATCGACAAACAACGCGTCATCGAACCCCCGCTGCAATGCCTGCCGCCGCAGCTGGAACAGCGGGAACGTACCCACATGCTTGATATGCGCCAACTCGCGCTGATAGCGCAGCGGCAGCACAGAGCGCGCAAGCGCCGGAATCTGCGCCGGCGCTCCGAAGCCGATCAATACATCCACCGGCACCGCACGCAGCGGCTGGCGGAAATCAAACTGTCGCGAGAACACCGTGATCCGCACCGATGCGTCTGGCGTATCCAGCTGCCGCAATGCCTGCTGCAGCCACCCCAGCACCAGCGCGCAGTCCAATTCAACCTCGAACAACTCGCGCGTGCCCTGCTGCAAGCGCTCAAGGTGCAGCGCCCAGCCCTGCACCGCACCAGCGCGCACCTGCAGTGAAGTGAAGTGTCCGTAATTGACCAGCGCCGCGCTCAGCGCGCCGGCATCAGCCAGTTGCCCATTGCAGAACAGCACCGTCATGGCCGCGTCTGCGCCTGCGCCCACATCGCGCGCAGGATCTGCGCCGCGGGTGCGCGCTTGACCATCCAAGCTGATTGCCCGGCCCATGCCTGCATCGCATCGAGCTGGTTACTGGCGCCGGCCTGCTTGCGCATGCCGGCAGTCAGTCCACGCTGCACCGGGTAGGGCTGCGGCGCTGGCGCATCAATTGCCTCGGCTGCTCGCACGTAAGCCGTATCCAGGGCACGCCCAAGTCGGCCACTGAAAGCCCGCGTCGCGCGCGTGGCTTCGGGCTCGGCAACCTCCAGCGCCTGCTTCCACACTGCGGGAATATCGGATTCATCGGCCGCAAGGAATGCGGTTCCCACCTGCACTGCGCTGGCACCCAACATCAGTGCGGCAGCGACGCCGCGACCATCTGCAATGCCGCCAGCAGCGATCACCGGCACACTCAGGTGATCGACCAGGCGTGGCAACAAGGCGAACAAACCGACCATCTGTCGTTCGGCCTGTGCCGCATCAAACGCACCGCGATGGCCACCTGCCTCCATACCCTGTGCGACGACTGCATCGGCACCGGCAGCCTGCGCCTGCAGTGCCTCACTCAAGGTCGTCGCACATGCGAACCAGGCAATACCGGCGGCCTGCAGTCGCGCCACCTGTGCGGCAGAAAACACACCCATGATGGTTGAAGCCACGGCAGGCCGGGCGGCAATCAGCGCATCGAACTGGGCATCGAAATCGGCAGGACCAGCATCACCGGCTTCTGCTGCGACCTGCGGCCCCCACTGCGCCAGAAACTCACGCGTAGCCGCTTCGGCGGCAGGGTCGCGCTGCGGAGCGGGATCCGGCACCCATAGATTGACCTGCGCCGGCCCCTGCGACTGCTGGCCGAATGCATGCATCCACTGGCTGATCTGTTCCGGCGTGGACAGCACCGCGCCCATCGCGCCCATGCTGCCGGCATTGGCCACCGCGGCAGACAGCGGCACCGGGCAGGCGCCGGCCATCGGCGCGAGCAGGATAGGAAGTTCAAGACCGAAGCGTTGGCAGAACGCTTCGGTCCGGGCTGAAATGACGGCGTTGTGCATGGCGGTGATCGTGCCGCCGGTGCCTATGCCACTCAGCGTAGCGAGAGGGCGTAGGAACGCACCAGCTGGCTGTCCATCTCTTCGTTGAAGGTGAAGTTCACATACTGCGCATCATCGGCGGGGAAATCCACTTCCACCCGCGAGCGGCCGATTTCGGCGCCCGACTCGTCCAATGCGCGTGCCAGGAATGCACCCTTGTAAGGCTTGGTTGCCACCACATACACCGAGGCGTCCTTGGAGCCCATGCCGCGGCTCTTGCCCAAGGTCACGGTCATGCCGTTGCTGACAATTTCCGGCGCCACGTCGAGCTTGAGCGACATGCGCTTGTCGACGCCTTCGCCCAGGCCCGCCACGAAATCGGTGGCGGTACCGCTGATCGCGCTACCGGCCTTCTGCGAGATCGAGCGGTCCTCACCACACGCGCTCAGCGCCAACACTGCCAATACCAGATACATCCTGTTGTTCATGCACTACTCCTTGTTGAATCGATTGGAATCAGAGCCTATCAACGGAACGGCAGGCCACCCTTGCCACCCATGGCGCCGAGCATGCCCTTCATGTTGCGCATCATGCCCTTCATGCCCCCACCGGCCAGCTTGCCCATCATCTTTTCCATCTGCATGTACTGCTTCATCAGCTTGTTGACGTCGGCCGGCTGGGTGCCGGAGCCACGCGCGATGCGGGCACGACGCGAGCCGTTGAGCAGGCCCGGATTGCGGCGCTCTTTCTTGGTCATCGAGCCGATGATGGCAATCATGCGCGGCACTTCCTTGCTCTGGCTGACCTGCGCCTTGAGGTGCTCGGGGATCTGGCCCAGGCCCGGCAGCTTGTCCATCAGGCCGCCAATGCCACCCATGTTCTGCATCTGTTCAAGCTGATCGCGCATGTCGTTCAGATCGAACTTCTTGCCCTTGGCGACCTTCTCGGCCAGCTTCTGTGCCTTGTCCTTGTCGACCTGCTGCTCGACCTGCTCCACCAGCGACAGCACATCGCCCATGTCGAGGATGCGGCTGGCCACACGTTCCGGGTGGAACACATCCAGGCCGTCGACCTTTTCACCGGTACCGGTGAACTTGATCGGCTTGCCGGTGATGTAGCGCACGCTCAGCGCGGCACCGCCACGGGCGTCACCGTCGGTCTTGGTCAGCACCACGCCAGTCAACGGCAGCGCTTCGCCGAAGGCCTTGGCAGTGTTGGCAGCGTCCTGGCCGGTCATGGCATCGACCACGAACAGGGTTTCGGCCGGGTTGACCGCAGCGTGCAGGGCCTTGATCTCGGCCATCATCGCTTCGTCGATGGCCAGGCGGCCGGCGGTATCGACCAACAGCACGTCGGCGAACGACTTGCGCGCATCGTCGATGGCGGCGCGCACGATGTCCACCGGCTTCTGGTCCGGGCTGGACGGGAAGAACAGCACGCCAACCTGCTCGGCCAGAGTCTTCAGCTGCTCGATGGCGGCCGGACGATAAACGTCGGCAGAAACCACCATCACCTTCTTCTTGCGCTTTTCCTTCAGGTGCTTGGCCAGCTTGCCAACCGTGGTGGTCTTACCGGCACCCTGCAGGCCCGCCATCAGGATGATGGCCGGCGCTGGCACGTTGAGGTTCAGGTCGGTGGCCTGCGCGCCCATCACGGCGGTCAGCTCATCGCGCACCACTTTGATCAGCGCCTGGCCCGGGGTCAGCGACTTGAGCACCTCCTGGCCAACCGCGCGGACCTTGATCTTCTCGATCAGGGCCTGCACCACTGGCAGGGCCACATCGGCCTCCAGCAGGGCGATGCGCACCTCACGGGTGGCCTCGCGGATGTTTTCTTCAGTCAGGCGGCCGCGCCCACGCAGGCGCTCGATGGTGCCGGAAAGGCGCTGGGTCAGTGACTCGAACATGCGACGGAACCTGCGGAAATCGTGGAAACAGAGACAGTTAGTATAGCGGCCAGCCGCCGCCACCGCCGGTTCAGATCGCCAGAGGCGGGCCTGTATGCGAAACTGGATCGATGACAATCGTTCTCATCGCCGCCGCGCTCTATCTGGTGTCCACCGTCCTGCTGATCCGCGGGCTGGCCGGCGAGCGTAGTCCGCCGCCACGTAACTGGCTGCTGCCCACCATCGGCGCGGTGCTGCTGCACGCCGGTTACCACCTGATGGTGGCGATGAAAACCGCTGGCGGTCCGGACATGCACTTCTTCGCGGCACTGTCACTGGTCGGTCTGGGCATGTCGGCATTGACCGCCGTGGTCGGCGCGCGCGGACGCATGTCGGCACTGGGGGGGGTGGTGTTCCCGATGGCGGCGATTCTGCTGCTGGCCTACCACGGCTACGGCCATGAACCGAGCAAGCTGCTGGGCTGGCGCTTGGCCACCCATGCCTGGCTTGCGCTGCTGGCCTACGCCACGCTGAGCGTGGCGGCCTTGCTGGCAATCATGTTGTGGCTGCAGGAACGGGCCTTGCGCCGCCGCGACTTCCGCCCCTGGCTGCGCGCCCTGCCGCCGCTGGCCGACCTGGAGACCCTGCTGTTCCGCACGATCACGGTCGGATTCTGCCTGCTGACCCTGACCCTGCTGACCGGCGTGCTGTTCGTCGACAACCTGCTGGAGCAGAAGCTGGTGCACAAGACCGTGCTCAGCGTGTTGTCGTGGATCGTGTTCGGCACCTTGTTGATCGGCCGCCGCCGTTACGGCTGGCGTGGCGGCAAGGCCGTGCACTGGACCCTGACCGCGATGGCACTGCTGCTGCTGGCGTTCTTCGGCAGCAGGTTCGTGATCGAGCTGGTGCTGGGCCGCGGCTGAGCCGAGACCTGTAGTGGGGGGGGGGCCGGCCGGGGGGCGGGACACGCCAAAAACAAAACCAACCACAAACAAAAGGAGGG
>NZ_JBRREI010000078.1:0-17487 GCF_056760195.1 Stenotrophomonas sp. STEN020 | reverse complement strand
TTTGGCTTTTGGCTTTTGGCTTTTGGCTTTTGGCTTTTGGCTTTTGGCTTTTGGCTTTTGGCTTTTGGCTTTTGGCTTTTGGCTTTTGGCTTTTGGCTTTTGGCTTTTGGCGCTTGCCGTTGCTACTGCCTTAGCCCTTCTCCCGCTTGCGGGAGAAGGGTTGGGATGAGGGGACGCTTTTGATCTTGCCGGTAAAGCCCCTGCCGAGCATGGTTCGGCACTACAGTGGCCTTTAACCCTGCGCCCGCAGCAGCTGATGCAGAGTGCTTTTCAAGCGACGGCCTTCCTCACGCAGGTAATCGCGCTCATCACGCCACTCAGGAAAGCGCGCTTCCACTTCCGCCCAGAATGCCGGCGAGTGGTTGGCCTGCAGCAGGTGACACAGCTCGTGCACCAGCACGTATTCAAACGCAGACGGCCGCGCCAACACCAAGGCCAGATCCAGGGCCATCGAACCATCCGGTGCCAGTGAACCCCATTGCGAGGACATCACTTTGGGCCGCAACCGCGATGGCGCACGCGCCAAACCCGGCAGATAACGTGGCAACCACTGGCCGACATCGGCACGCACCTGCATTTCATAGAATTCACGAAGCGCGCGCCGCAACGCTGGTTCCCCGGCACGCGCAGGCAGCTGGATAGTCACTACTCCAGCATCCGCCTCGATGCGGGTAAACCGCCCTTCCTGCCACTGCACCGGCAACAACTCGCCGCGCAACGGCAGCACACCGGGCTCGCGCAGGCGCAACGCCGGTGCCAACAAGCCATCGCCGCCCAGCCGCGCCAACTGCTGCTGCAACCATTGCCGGTTGGCCTGCAGGAAACGCTCGCCGGAAACCAGACTCGCGCGCAGCGGCAAGGTCAGCCGTGCGCCGCGTTCGTCCACGCTGAGTTTGAGCCGACGTGCGCGCGGATCACGCACGCGCAGTACTTCGATCTCGGCATCGTCCAGACGCAGGCGCACCGTGTCGCGCTGGATCACCGGCGCGGCGGGGGTCATCAGACGGCGAAGCAGACTAACCATAAGCCCAGCATAGTCCCTACCCGGTTACGAAACCGGGTAGGCCAGCAACGGGTTCAGCTATCAGCCTTGCTCAGCTTGAATGCCTGCTCCAACAGCAGGAACAGTCGACGGATTTCGCCGCTCTGCAGGGCAAAACGGGCATCCAGTTCGGCGCGGCGGCCTTCTTCGTCGATGTGCTCGAGCTGGTCCAGCGCGCCATCGAGGAATTTCAGCTTGCGCACGATCAGGTCGTCGCCGAGCACGAAGGACAGGTTGTCCTCGAAGATCAGCGCCAGCTTGGTGACCTGCTTACCGGCGTCCAGATGCTTGTCGATCTCGTCGCAGCGCAGTTCCTGGTGCTGGCACTTGACCACCGCGCCGCCTTCGGCCGGGTCCTTCATCTCGCATTCTTCGCCCAGGCTCAGGCCTTCGGGCAGCGGTTCGCCAGCGATCCACGCGGTCAGGATGGCACGCGGTGCGACTTCGGCGTTCAGCGGCATCGCCGGGAAGCTGCCGAGCATGCCGCGGATGTCGCTCATCACGTTCTCGCCGGTCTTGCGGCTGGAACTGTCAACGGCGACATAACCGTGCTGCAGGTCGAGGAAAGCATCGGTACGCGAGCTTTTGACGAAGGCACGCGGCAGCAGCTCGTGCAGCAGGTCGTCCTTCAGGCGCTTGCGCTCACGGCCGCCGGGCTTGCGGCCTTCCTTCTCCTCAATCTCTTCCAGCTTGCGCTGCAGCAGATCGTTGACCACCACACTCGGCAGGATCTTATCTTCGCCACCGACGGTCAGCCACAGCGCATCGCCGATGCGGTGCGAGAACTGGATTTTTTCTTCACGGCCGAACGGCGAGATGAAGCCGCGCGAGGTCATTTCCAGCGCGCCGACCGGCTTGAGCACCACCTGCGGCAGCAGCGTGTCGACGTCGGAGAAATCAATGGAGGTCGGGAAACGGAACAGCGTGAGGTTCTTGAAAAACATGAATTAGGAGCCGGGAATAGGGAATCGGGATAGGGGAATGGGCAAGCCATGCCACCAGGGAGTTGGAGTGGTGCCGGAGGTCAGACGCTACCACTCCGTGCACTCTGGTCTTCGCCGTCCAGCCACGCCTGCGCATCAGACTGCGGCGCGTCTTCACGGCGACCCAGCGCCATGAAGTCAAACAGCTTGGGATCAGCCAGCTGCGAGGGGCGGATATCGCCCAACGCGCGCGAGATCTGCTCGATGCGACCGGGCGTGTCCTTTTCCCACTGCTTCATCATCAGACCGACCTGCTTGCGCTGCAGGTTTTCCTGGCTGCCGCACAGATTGCACGGAATGATCGGGAACTGGCGGGTATTGGCGTACTCGATGATGTCCGCTTCGCGCACATAGGCCAGCGGGCGAATCACCACATGCTTGCCGTCGTCGCTGCGCAGCTTGGGCGGCATGCCGGAAATCTTGGAATGGTGGAACAGGTTCATGAAGAACGTAGCCACCATGTCATCGCGGTGATGACCCAGCGCGATCTTGGTGAAGCCATTGGCTTCGGCATAGGTGTACAGCGAGCCACGGCGCATGCGCGAGCACAGCGAACACATGGTCTTGCCTTCCGGGATCACCCGGCTCACCACCGAATACGTGTCCTGTTCGATGATGTGGTACGGCACGCCGACCGAGGCCAGGTATTCAGGCAGCACATGCTCGGGGAAACCGGGCTGCTTCTGGTCCAGGTTCACCGCCACCAGCTCGAACGGCACCGGCGCCTTCTTCTGCAGCTGCAATAGGATGTCCAGCAAGGTATAGCTGTCCTTGCCGCCGGACAGGCAGACCATCACCTTGTCACTGGCCTCGATCATGCCGAAGTCGGCAATGGCCTGGCCTACCTGGTGACGCAGGCGTTTGCCGAGTTTCTGGTGTTCACGTTCGGCCACGTGCGGATCACGGGCCCGCGGGGCGGGATCGGGCAGGGAAATGACAGCGCTCATCCGCCCATTCTACCGGGTGGCGGCGTCCCTCACGTGGCCAGCGGCAACGTGTATGCTCGATCCCCGTGGAGACCATGACCCCCGAGCAGATCAGCCAACGCATCGCCGTCCTGCGCGCCGAACACCGCAGCCTGGACGAAGACATCGCGCGCCTGGCCGCCAACCCGGACGACGATCTGGAGGCCAAGCGGCTGAAGAGGCGCAAGCTGCAGCTGCGCGACTGCATCACCAAGCTGGAAAGCATGCTGATCCCGAACGAGCCAGCCTGAACGGGGCTCAACAACCGGGTAGTGCCGAGCCATGCTCGGCAGAGGCTTTACCGGTAGAGCCCCAGCGGAGCATGGCTCCGCTCTACAGGGCACCCATCAAGCTGCTGGCGGCACGTCCGGCTTCACCGCTTCCGGGCTCACTCGCTCGATGGTGTGGCGCAGTTCGCGGCCGAGGATGAACTTGGCGTCCTTGGCCCAGGCATCCAGGCGCTCGTCGAACAGCAGCTTGCTGTTCTGGTCCGGCCAGACCAGGCGCAGTTCGCGCATCTTCTGGATGAAGCCACGGAACAGGGTCTTGTCGAAGAACTCCGGTGCGGCCGGTGCGTACAGCAGGCTCAGGCGCTGTGCAGCCTGTTGGCACAGGCTTTCCAGTTCACCAGCGCCGAGCGTGCCCGGGCCGTTCTTCACCAGCACCGAGATGGCGATGTAATAGCGCTCGAACGCCTGTTGCAGCGAGTGACCAATCGCGCGCAGACGGAATACTTCGTCGGTCTGGCCGGTGCTGCGCGCGAGCATGCCGCCATCGTCTTCGCCCACGTGCTGCATCAGGCCTTCACGCACGAATACGTCGATGGTCTGGTCGATGCGCGCGGCGAATTCGTCCTCGGTCCAGGGCAGGAACAACTCCGCCTGCAGGAACGGGTACAGGCCGCGACCCAGGCGCAGCAGGCCACCACGGCTCATGCGGCGGTTGTTCTGGAAGCAGCACGCCACCCACGACGATGCGGTGAACAGGTGCAGCACGTTGTTGCGGAAATAGCTCAACAACACCGCGGTGTCGCCACTGACACTGAGCACATCGCCAAGCGGGTGCTTGATGCGGGTGAGGACGTTGATTTCCTCGGCGTGGGCAATGATGCGCTCGGGCGAATGCGGGGTGACCGTGACCCGGTCGGAGTACGGCATTTCCACCAGCAGCTTCTTGCACAGCTCGATCTGCGCGATCAGGTCGGCCTCGCCCATCGCGTGCTTGGGCGTGGACAGCAGCGCCAGCGCCAGCAGGTTGATCGGGTTGACGTCGGCAGCAGCGTTGATGCGTTCCTGGATCTGCTCGGCGAGCACATCGACGGTGCCGGCCAGCCAACCCGGCTTCTCGTCTTCGGGCACCGGTTGGCCGTCCCATTCGGGCGCCATCCTGGCCAGCACGTCGTTCAAGGCGATCGGCTCACCGAAGTTCACCACCACCTGGCCGTAGTTCTGCTTGAGCACCTTGGGGATGCCCCACAACAGCGCCCAGATCGATTCCTTTTCCTTCGGCCGGCCAGTGAGCTCGTCAAGGTAGCTGTTGCCCTCCATCAGCTTTTCGTAGCCGACGTAGATGGGCTGGAACAGCACCGGCTTGCGCGGCTGGCGCAGGAAGGCGCGCAGCGTCATCGAGATCATGCCGCCCTTGGGCTGCAGCAGACGACCGGTACGCGAGCGACCGCCTTCAACGAAGTATTCGATCGAATAGCCGCCAGCCACCAGCTGCGCAACGTACTCGCTGAGCACCGCCGAGTACAGCGCGTTGCCCTTGATCGAGCGGCGGATGAAAAACGCGCCGCCCTTGCGCAGCAGCGTGCCGACCACCGGCAGGTTGAGGTTGATGCCGGCCACGATGTGCGGCGGCACGATGCCGCGGTCGTACAGCAGGTAGCTCAGCAGCAGGTAGTCCATGTGGCTGCGATGGCTGGGCACGTAGATGATTTCGTGGCCAGGCGCGGCTTCCTTGAACTTGTCCAGGTGATGCACCAGCACGCCGGCATAGATGCGGTTCCAGACGTGGCTGAGCATGAAGCTGGCCGAGCGCACCACCGGGGTGGAATAGTCGGCAGCGATTTCCCAGGCATAGCCCTGCGCCTTCTTCCAGGCGTCGGTGGTCTTGGAGTTGTCGCGTTTGGCCTGCACAGCGATGGCTTCGCGCACCGAATCGGCTTCCAGCACCTTGTCCACCAGCAGGCGGCGGGTGGAAAGATCCGGGCCGATGATCGATTCGCGGATGCGACGGAAGTGGGTGCGCAGCACGCGCTGCAGCTTGCGTACGGTGCGCTCGGGCTCCAGGCCTTCGTCGACGGTGCCGCGCAGCGATACCGGCGGGGCGAAGCGGACGATGGTGTCGCGGCCGTTGAGCAGGATCGCCAGCAAGCGGCGGAAGCGCCCGACCAACGCCCAGTTTTCCGAGAACAGCACCGCGAACCAGCCGCTCTGCTTGTCCGGGGCGCGGCCGACGAAGATCGACACCGGCACCAGATGTACGTCCAGGCCCGGGTTGGCGCGGTGCGCCTGCAGCAGCTTGGCCAGCGAATCGGAATGGGTCTTGGCGCCACGCTGCTCGGGCAGCAGCATGTTGTTGCTGGAGCGGCGTGACAGCGCTACGTAGGCGCGCTTGCGCCCGGTCGGGTCACCGGCCAGCGGCACCAGCGGCGAAGGCAGGCCGGCATCGCGGCAGGCCTTGTCCAGGATCAGCGCGTTGGACAGACCGTAGTCCTCCAGCACGTACACCACCGGGCGGCCGTCGTTGTAGTCGCCGGGTTGCTCGGGCTCGATCTTCAGGCCCAACCAGGGCTCGATCAGCTTGCCCAGCAGGCGCGACCACAGCGGGCGACGCGCAGCACGGGCCGCAGGCGACGGGCGCGCGGAAGCGCCCGGCACGATGGCAGCAGGAGTGGCGGGCGTCGCGTTGGCGTCGTCCGGCGGCAGCAGTTCACCCTGATCGGGCTGGGATTTCTGTTTCGACATCGGCGCCATTATGGCTTAGCCGCCGCTGCGGCGTTGTCTGCTGTTTCCGGATCTGGGACTTCGGCCGCCTGCAGGGCATCGGCCTTGGCCTGTTCGGCCGCGCGCGCGGCCACCAGCACCGCGTCCACATCGCTGAGCGTACGTGCCAGATACCAGCGTTTGTCATGCCGGACCAAGGCCACCTCAAGGTCCAGCTGCTTGCCTGCCAGCGGGTACTGCACGCGAACGGTTGCACGGTCGCCATCCTGCGAGACCAGGCCGGTACGCATCTGATCCACGCTTTCATCCAGCTTCAGGCCATAGGCTGCCAGTACCTGCTTGCTGGCCGCTGCGAACGGGCCGAGCTTCTGCAAGCTGCCGGTCATGCCGGCCTGCTGGAAGGCCTGCTCACTGACCAGGCCGGTGGCGCGGGCGGCAGCCGTGAGGGTGGCAATCGAGGTCTGCGCCAGCTTGGGGTCCGGCAGCGGTGCGGCCTGGGCCCAGTCGCTGAGCGCGGTGACCAGCTGCACGTAATGCGCACGTTCTGCTGCGTTGTAGTCACCTTGGTGGCTGATGTACTGCACGCCGAACAGACCCAGCGAATGCGCGGCCTGCCGCACCGCGGCGGTCTGGCCCTCCAGCTGCGCCTTGAAGGCGCGCTGCAGTTTGCGCTCGGCATCCTGCTCCGACAGCGTGGCCAGCAGTGCGGGCAGCTTTTCGTCCAAGGGCAGCTCGGTCAGCGGCCAGCGGCTATGGCCCTGCGCCCAGGCGGCTTCCAGTTCGGCGTACTGGGCCGGTGGCACCGCAGCGCGGGCATAGCCGACCAGGTCGTTGTTGCGCAGGTGCTGGGTCAGCTGGCGTACCGCCGCGGCCGGCTCGGTGGCGGCGCCCGGCAAGGGCTCAGCGTTGCGCTTGCAGGCGGCCAACAGAACTACAAGGCAGACCGAAGCCAATACGATGTTCTGACAGCTGCGTAGTGAACGGCGTTGCATGGCGGCGGCTATCCTCCCCGTGGGCCAAGCATCTTGATGCCTGCCCGGTGACAGCAGCAAGCACGGCCGTCACGGCGCCGAAGGGCAGCTCAGATGTGGGCAGTAGCCCCGGCAGCGCCTTTCTCGATTTCCCGATCCCGGAATAAAAAAAGAGGCCGCCCCGTTGCCGGTGACAGACCCCTCAAACCGACGTGAAGCCGGTAGACATGTTTGACGCATCGCCGGCAGAGCCGGACGAGACGTAGCCTACGCGCCGGCTTCAGTTAATGCAACACTTCATGAACAATGCGATAAGTCATTGATTTCACTTGAACGACGCGGCAATTTCAAGCTGCATTGCCAGTGCTGCAGCGCGCGGATCGGCTGCCAGACGGATCGGTCGGCCGACGACAATCGCGTCAGCGCCGTCAGCAAAGGCCTGGGCCACGCCCACGGTGCGCTGCTGGTCATCGCCCACCGGCCCACCGGGGCGGATACCTGGGCAAACGATGGAGAAACCCTGACCGGTAGCGGCGCGGATCGGCGCGGCCTCCTGGCCGGAAGCGATCACGCCGTCGATACCGGCACGCTGCGCGGCCAATGCGCGTTCCACCACCACGTCGACGGGTTCGCGGTCGATGCCCATCTGCGCAAGATCCGGCCGCCCCATCGAGGTCAGCACGGTCACCGCCAGCAGGCGCATCTCCGAGCTGTTGGCGGCTGCAGCGGCTTCCATCATGCCGGGATGCCAGCCGTGGATGGTGCAGTAGCTCACCGGCCACTGCGACAGGCGCTTGATCACGCCGGCAATGGTGGCCGGGATGTCGAAGAATTTCAGGTCGACGAACACGCGCTTGTCGCGCTTGGCCAGTTCGTCGAGCACGTCGAAGTATTCGCCCGAGGCCAGCAGCTCCATGCCGATCTTGTAGAACGACACTGCATCGCCAAGCTTGTCCACCCACTCGATGGCTTCGGCCTTGCCGGGCACATCGAGGGCGAAGATCAGGCGTTCGTCGTTACGCAGCGGCAGCGGTGCGCGGCTCATCGGGCCACCTCCAACGCTTCACGCTTTGCCCCGTTGCGCAGGTCCGCCGGCAGCGACCAGGCATTGTTGATGGCCGCACCTTCCCAGCCACCATAGGTGGGGTTGGACAGGATCCACCAGCGCGAGCCGATCCAGCCCTGGTACTTGTCCAGCAGCTGGTCGCGCGCGGCCAGGCTGTTGTCCTCGACCTGCAGGAAATCGGTGAACTGGTCGCCCACCTGCATCAGCACGCGGTAGCTCTGCGCCACCAGCTGGCGACGGCAACCCTTCTCGCTGCCGTGTTCGGTGCAGCCCGGCACCGGCGTGCCCAGGCCCAGATAGACGCTGTCATCGGCGACCGGGAAGCCAACCTGACGCAGGTTGGCGATGGTGGCGCCCTTCATCGCCGCGGTGCGGTTGCTGATGTAGATCATGGTCACGCCCTTGGCGGCGGCGGCCTGCGCGAACTGCACCGCGCCGGGTACCGGCTGCGCCTTGCGCTCATCCACCCAAGCCTCCCAGGTGGCGTCGCTGTAGCTGCTGCCGTCGCGCACCAAACGCGCCTGGTAAGGCGAGTTGTCGAGCACGGTCTCGTCCACGTCCACCACCACCGCCGGCTTCAACTTGGCCGACTGGTGCTTGCCGCCTTCTTCCGGCAACAGCGCGGTCCAGCTGCCATCGGCAAGCGCCGCATCAAGCTGTGCGCCGGCCAGCTTCCAGGTCTGCAGCGCGCTGGCCCGATATTCCTGCGAACGCTGCACCCACAGCACGGCATTGAGGTTGTCGTTGGGGGCATTGGCCGGAGCTACGACGGCGTCGGCCGGGGCCGGCGAAACGCGGCTAAGCGGCGCGGTCGAGCTGCAGGCAGCCAGCGACAGCACGGTGCCGGCCAGCAGGGTAAGGGCGGGGAATCGGGACATGGCAACTACCGGGAATCTTTGAAAACCGCGCAAGTTTACCGGCTCCCTGCTTTGCCCGCCTTGCCGGGCTGAAGCAGGAGCTGAAACCGGGGCCAGAGTGGGGTTTCGGAACGAAATCTCACTCTGACCTCGGTTTTAGCCGCAATTTCCGCACTCAGCTATGCTTGCGCCCCCTAGCAAGACCAGAGCCCGGACCGTGACCGACGCCAGCCAGACCCCCGATTTCCCTATCCTCGACGCCGCCCAGGCGCGCGTGCTGGGCTGCCTGATCGAGAAAGAGGCCACAACCCCGGATACCTACCCGCTGACGGTCAATGCCGCCCAGGTGGCCGCCAACCAGAAGACCGCGCGCGAGCCGGTGATGAATCTGGACCCCGGCAAGGTGCAGCACGCACTGCGCCAGTTGGAGACACTGGGCCTGGTGCGCCAGCACTTCGCCTCGCGCGCCGACCGCTACGAACACCTGACCGGCCCCAAGCTCGACCTGCCGCGGCAGCAGGTCGCTCTGCTCGGCTTGCTGCTGCTGCGCGGCCCGCAAACCGCCGGTGAGCTGACCACCCGCAGTGAGCGCTTGGCCAAGTTCGCCGATGCCGCCGACCTGCGCCACCAGTTGGAACGCCTGCAGCAGCGTGGCTTGGTTGTGCAGCTGCCGCGCGGCTCCGGCCAACGCGAAGACCGCTTCATGCACCTGCTGTGTGGCGCAGTTGATGTGGATGCACTGGCGGCGCAGTACCGTGCGCCGTCGGGTTCTGCCGCCACCGTCGACAACAGCGCCTTGGAAGAACGGGTGCAGCAGCTGGAAGCCACCGTCGCTGCCCTGCAGGAACAACTGGCAGCGTTGCAGGAGCAGCTGGGCGGCTGAGCCGGCTCAGTCTTTTGGCGTGTTGACGAACAGCAGCAGCTGTTCGTCCTCGCCAGGCAGCACCACCGTACCGCCATCGTCGAAGCCGAGCTTTTCCAGCAAGGCGACCGAGCGTGCGTTGCCCTGCGACACGATCGCACGCAGTTCGCCCAAGCCCAGCGTGTTGCGGGCGTAATCGAGTACGCCCTGCACCGCTTCGCGCGCATAGCCTTGGCCCGTGTAGGGCGATAGCAAGGCGTAGCCGACATCGGCACTGGGCAGGCCCGGTCGCCGCACCAGACCGGCATTGCCCACCCAGGCGCCGTCGCTACGGCGTTCAATCGCATACATGCCGAAGCCATGCGCGGCATAGCTGCCGAAGGTGTGCTTGCGCACGTATTCGCGTGCTTCCTCTACGGTGCGAACGCCGCGATCACCGATGAATTGGTGAAAGCCCGGTTCGTTGAGCAATTGCAGCATCGCGGCGGCATCGCCGTCGTCATCGCGCAGCAGGCGCAGTTGCAGGCGTTCGGTCTGGATCAGGGGCATGGTGGACTCGGCGCTTCTGCCCCCTCCCTTCTGCGTAGCAGAGGGGAGGGCTGGGGAGGGGTGATTTTGGTTTTTGCCGGTAAAGCCCCTGCCGAGCATGGCTCGGCACTACCGCCGTCTCCTTTGGCCAAGGGAGGGCTGAGGGGCGCCCCAATCAAAGCGCAAAACCCGGTGCCAAAGCTACCCCCTCCCGGCCTTCCCCTAGGCTGCGCCAAAGGGGAGGAGACAAGCATCAATCAAACAGCGCTTGAATCGCTGCCAATCCGGCCTTGGCCCGCTCCTGTTTGTGCGCGGCATCGGCAACCGGGTCCGCACCATCGCGCTGGATTTCGCCGGCCGGAATCTCGTCGAAAAAACGACTCGGCTTGAGTCGGATGTGCTCGCCAAACTTGCGCGTCAAACGACTGAAGCTCATCCACAACTGGATCTTGGCGCGGGTGATGCCCACGTACAGCAAGCGCCGCTCTTCCTGCAGATTGCCTTCATCCAGGCTGACCTGATGCGGCAGCACGCCGTCCTCGCAGCCAACGATGAACACGTACGGAAACTCCAGGCCCTTGGACGCATGCAGGGTCATCATCCGCACCTGGTTGCCGCCGTCGTCCTTGTCGTTACGCGAAATCAGCGCCAGCTGCGCGGCCATGTCGGCGGCGCTGGCGCCGCGCGGGCCGCTCTCGAACCACGAAGCCAGTTCTTCCAGATTGTTTGCGCGACGCTCGTAGCCGGCAGTGTCCTTGGCCGCATTCCGCAGTTCGGCCAACATGCCCGAATCCTTGGACACACGCCGCACCAGATCGCCTGAGCTCATGCCACGCATATCCAGCCGCAGCGCGCGCAGGATGTCGGTGAACTTGCTCAAGCTATTGGCCGCACGCGGGGTAAGCTGCGCAAGCGCGCCCATGCTCTCGGCGGCCTGCGCCATCGGAATGTCTTTCTCCGACGCCAATTCGGCCAGCTTGGCCAACGTGCTTGCGCCGACATCGCGCTTGGGCGACTGCACCGCGCGCATGAAGGCGGTGTCGTCGTCCGGATTCACGATCAATCGCAACCAGGCCAACGTGTCCTTCACTTCCTGCCGTTCCAGGAACACCGTGCCACCGTTGAGGTGGTACGGCACGCCAACCAGCTGCATCGCTTTTTCCAGTGGCCGCGACTGGAAATTACCGCGGAACAGGATGCAGAAATCGCTCCACGGAATCTTGCGGTTGGTGGCGAGGAAGTGGATCTCCGAGGCGACTTTCTCCGCCTCATGTTCACTGTTGCGGCATTCCCAGACGCGGATGCGCTCACCGTCGGCCTGATCCGACCACAAGGTCTTCAGATGCTCGTGCGGGTTGTGCGCGATCAAGGCATTGGCCGCGCGCAGCACCCGGTTGGAGCAGCGGTAATTCTGTTCCAGCTTGATGATCTGCAGTGCGGGGTAATCCACGCCCATCTGCTGCAGATTTTCGGGATTGGCGCCGCGCCAGGCATAGATCGACTGATCGTCATCGCCCACACAGGTGAAGTTGCCGGCGGGCCCGGCCAGCTGCTTGAGCAACCGGTACTGGGCGTCGTTGGTATCCTGGCATTCGTCGACCAACAGGTAGCCGATGCGCTCGCGCCAGGCCAGGGCGATATCAGGGTGTTCTTCCAGCACCTGCACCGGCAGGCGGATCAGGTCATCGAAATCCACCGCGTTGAACGAGGTCAGGCGGGTCTGGTACAGCTCGTAGACCATCGCCGCGTCCTTCTCGCGGTTGCTGCGCGCCGCCGCCATCGCCTGCTCGGGCGACAGCCCGGAGTTCTTGGCCCGCGAGATCAGGTTCTTCATGTCCTCGATATCGTCAGGCTTGGCATTGCTGCCGCCCAGCAGATCCTTGATCTGCGCGCCGGCATCATCGGCATCGAAGATGGAGAAGTTGCGCTTCAGGCCCACCTGTTCATGTTCGATCTGCAGGAACTTCAGGCCCAAGGCATGGAAGGTGCAGATGGTGACTTCGGCCGCGTCCTCGGCGCGCAGGCGCTTGGCCACACGCTCGCGCATTTCCTTGGCCGACTTGTTGGTGAAGGTGATCGCGGCGATACGGCGCGCGCTATAGCGGCGGATACCGATCAGATGGGCGATTTTCTCGACGATCACACGCGTCTTGCCGCTGCCGGCACCAGCCAGCACCAGCAGAGGACCTTCGGCGTGCACAGCCGCCGCGCGTTGGGGGGGATTGAGGGAGTCCAGCATGGGGTGGTTTCAGTCGCAGGCAGGCAGTGTAAGCCATCGCCCGTGAGCGCCGGCTGGCGCGGTAAAATGGGGCATGGCCAAGCTCTATTTCTACTATTCGGCGATGAACGCCGGCAAGACCACCACCATGCTGCAGTCCGCGCACAATTACCGCGAGCGCGGCATGCGGGTTGCCCTGCTGACCCCGCACCTGGACGACCGCGCTGGCACCGGTGTGGTCGCCTCGCGGATCGGACTGCAGGCGCAGGCGACCACCTTCGAACGCGATACCGACCTGGAGAAGCTGATCCAGCAGAACATCGCCGCCCACGGCAAGCTCGGCTGCGTGCTGGTGGATGAGGCCCAGTTCCTGAGCAAGTCGCAGGTCTGGCAGCTGTCCGAGGTTGTCGATCAGCTGCGCATTCCCGCCTTGTGTTACGGGCTGCGTACCGATTTCCGTGGCGAACTGTTCGAAGGCAGCCAATACCTGCTGGCCTGGGCCGACGAGATGCAGGAGATCAAGACCATCTGCCACAGCGGCAAGAAGGCGACGATGACCGTGCGCGTGGACGAGAACGGATTTGCCGTGCAGGACGGCCCGCAGGTGGAGATCGGCGGCAATGACCGCTATGTGTCGGTGAGCCGCGCCGAGTTCAAGAAGATCACCCGCGGTGAGGGGCGGATTGATCCGATGCAGGCGCCGCTGCCGTTGTAGCGGCGGATTTACATTAGCCCCGGTGCCGCCTTAGGCTGCGAACATCTCCAAGGAAGAATGATGCCCACCATGTTCCGCTATCTATTCATCATCCTGCTGTTGCCACTTTGTCTGCCCGCTGTCGCAGCCGAAACACCGCCACAAGAAGACGGCCCCTTACTCAACGCCGGATTCCTGGATGGTCATCCGGACATGATGTACCGGCAGTGGGGGGTAAACGCACTGCATCGCGGTGAGGTCGATAGCGCGATGGAGAACTTCCGGCTCTCCGCGCGCTATGCGGACAAGCCGGCGCAGGGCTACTTGGCCGAAATGTACTGGTTCGGTGTGGAACGCCCTGCAGATCGGGTCATGGCATTTGCCTGGATGGATGTCGCCGCCGAACGCGGGTACCCCTTGTTCGTCGAGCTGAGGGACCAGTATTGGGCAGCCCTGCCGCTGGAACAGCAGGAGGTAGCCCGTACCCAGGCCCGACAGATCGCAGCAGAATATGGTGATGCCGTGGCCAAGCCGCGGATCGCCGCAGTACTGAGTCGCGGCCTGCGTGCAATGACAGGCAGCCGTACCGGCTCGATGTCGAACAATGTCGATATCGTCTACAACGACGGCGGAATGCAGCGCACCATCAAGGCTGACCGGCTTTATGACAAGAAGTACTGGGATCCGGATCTCTACCAGAAGTGGCAGGACGAGACCTGGATGAAGATCCGCCGCGGCACTGTGGAAGTGGGCAAGCCCGCGATGAGCATTCCTGCGGCTACCGACAAGCCCTGATCTCGGCCCGGGGCGGGATCAAACCCGCCCCGGTGTTCACGACATTTCTAAATTGTCGCTAGTCAGGTGCGACAAAAAACTGAAAGCCAGGGTAGCCCCCAGGCGGGTCAAGCAGGCAAGGTCCTGATTCGCGATGAAGCCCCCTTCCTGTTCGGGTGAATTCTTCACCGGCAACAACAGGTCTACTTCAACAAACTCCGGCACCACCTCTCGCAACACCCGTTGGATGTTCTCCTCGCCACCGAGATGGGTGACGATCATGGGAACCATCGCAAACATCGATGTGGACGGTGGCAGACAGATGCGCCAGCTGACATAGGATCGCTTCAACGGCGCCTGCGCCAGCCGACGCACCTGCCCGGCCGACCCGAGCCCATGCGCTTCCACACCGGATAGAGCGGCGACCCACTGTGGCGCTGCAGAAAAGCCACGCAACGTAAGGGTCACCGCCCGTTGCCGTAGTACCTGTAGCGTTTGGCGATCTTGGTCGACATACATCATTGATTATCTCGTGCGGGCAGGGCCATTGCGTCCAGGAACTCGAAACCTGACGGCAATGCCGCCGGGTACTCAATACAACGTCCGCTCCGGCGCTCCTGCTGCTGGCGGGGTGTACTGGTACAACCAGGTTTCGGTCAGGGTTTTGCCGCCACTGCGCAGGTAGAGACGTACGTCGATCTGCTCGGTGCTGCCTTCCGGCGGCACCAGGTCGAACATGGCGCGGTAGCCCTTGATCTCACGCAGCGGGCGCGCCGATACCACTTCCACGCGGCCACGGCTGGTTTCCACCACCGCCTCGACGTCGGCCTTGTCGATCAGGCCGGCCAGTTCGCCGCCTTCGAAATCCACCGCGAAACGCCAAGAGAAATACTCGCGCTTCTTGCCGATGATGCCGCCCAGGCCGGTGCGGCTGGCCACGCAGTGGGCGAGCGGCGGACGTGCTGGCGGCTCGGCGCCCCAGTACAGGCGATAGCCGACCAGCAATTCCTGGCCCGGCTGCGGCTTGGCCTTGGGGTTCCAGAACGCGACGATGTTGTCGAAGGTCTCATCGACAGTGGGAATCTCCACCAACTGCACCGAGCCTTCGCCCCATTGCCCCTTCGGTTCGATCCACAGGCAGGGGCGCTTCTCGTAGAACACGCCATCGTCCTGGTAATGGTCGAAGTTGCGGTCACGCTGCAGCAGGCCGAAGCCGCGCGGGTTGTTGTCGACGAACATGTTGAAGCGCAGGTTGGCCGGGTTGCACAGCGGCCGCCAGATCCATTCGCCGGCACCGTTCCACATCGACAAGCCGTCGGTGTCGTGGATCTCCGGACGCCAGTCCCAATCCATGCGGCGGTCGTTCTCGCCAACCTGGTACATGCTGGTGCACGGCGCGATGCCGAGCCGCTCGATTTCCTTGCGCGGGTACAATGCGCTGTCGATATCCATCAGCAGCACATCGCCATTGGTGATGGCGAAGCGATAGGCACCGGCAACACTGGGCGAATCCAATAAGCCATAGACAACCAGCGTGTCCGAGTCGGCTGACGGCTGCTCCAGGTAGTAGGCGATGAAGTCCGGGAACTCTTCCGGACGGCCCATGCCGGTATCGATCGCCAGACCACGCGCCGATTGCCCGTACTGCCCTTCCTTGCCTACCGCGCGGAAGTAGCTGGCGCCGAGGAATGCGGCGAAATCGCGATCGGTATCGCTGCGGGTATTGAGGCGGAAGCCGGCGAAGCCGAGATCTGCCGGCAACTCGCCATCGTGGATGCCGCTCTTGCCGTAGTTGAACGCCGCGCCGTCATAGGCCAGTTCCTGCGCCTTGCCATCGACCACATCGAACATGCGCACCGGCGAATGGAAGTACAGGCCGAGGTGGAAGAACTTCGCCTGGAACTTGCCGGGCTGGTCAGCCCACAGCGCATGATCCTGGCGGTAGCTGATGGACTGGTACTGGTCCCAGTCGAGCTTCTCCAGCGCGCCCGGCAGGGTGCGCTTGTGGCTCTTGTACGGCGCCTGCGCCAATGCCCGGGCCTGACCCTTGAGGGTGGCGAAGTCGAAAGGCTGCGGCTGGCCCAGACGACGCAGGCCCAGCTGCTCAGGCTTGCCCGCAGCACAGGCGCTGAAGGCGGGAAGGCCGAAGGCCGCCAAAGCGGCAGCGGCGTTGCGCAGGAAGTCGCGTCGTTGCATGAAAGGCAGGCCGATAGGGGACCGCAGCATGGTAGGCGGAATTGTGTGAATCGACAGCCTCGGAACAGCGGCGGATGAACATCACCTTCAGCCAGCCGGGAAAAGCCCCCCCTCCCCAAACCTCCCCTTGCCTATGGCAAAGGGAGGGGGCAGAAGCGGGTAGTGCCGAGCCATGCTCGGCAGAAGCTTTACCGGCAATGCCCCAAGCGCAGCAGGGGCTGTGCTCTACCGACAAGCACCCGCCAACTGCAACGCCGCCGCCTGCGCGCACAGGAATCCACGCTGCGCCGCCACGTCATCACCACCCGCCCATTGCAACAGGGTCCATTGTTCAGCTGCCTGCATCCGCTCCCCGGCTTGCAGCTCGCGGTAAGGCGCATGCACTTCCATCTCCAGCAGCCCTTCGGCGATACCGCCGGCATCCAGATACAACTCGACCTGGGCCTGCTCGGGATGGATGGCGGCGCGTGGCTGTTTGGCAAAGCGGATGATCAATGCCTGGCTGCCGTTGAAGCCGGCCATCCAGCCCACCGTGGGCTGCACAAACCATTTGCCGCGCGGCCCCCTGCTGCCAGCACCGGCATGCAGCACCAGCATGCCGTCTTCAAAGCGATGGTCCGGCATGTCCGGGTCGGGCGCGCCTTCGACACGGATGTCGCTGGCCATGCTGACCGGTACGAACACGCGGGTAGCGGGGTGGACACGGGTGTTGAACCACAGGTCCCAGGCGACCGGCGTGTCGCGGATGTTCTGCGCACTGACCTGCAACTGCACGGTGTCGGCACGCTCTGGATCAAGCCGGAATGTCTTTTCCAATTGCATGCCGGTCACCGGGCTGGCCGCACCGCGCAGACGTAGCAGGTCCGCGTCGCGCTGCAACCATTGCGCAGCGGCCAGCGACAACCATGGATCCGGCGGCCAATTGGCCGCAGCTGCTCGGCGCTCGGCATTGATCTGCTGGTGCAGCCACCACTGCGATTGCGGGCCAACCCAGACGTCATGGCCGAGGTAGGCGATGTCACCGCTGCTGGCGTTTATCTCTGGATTCGCCTGCGTACCGACCGCTGCGCCTACCCGCAGAAAGTTGGGTTCGCCTTTGCGCTGCAGTGACAGCACCCGACCACCGAAGGCCGAGGTCAGCTGCAATTGCAGTTCGCTGCTTTCGAGAGTGGCGTAGCGCTCGTCTGTTGAAATACCGGGTTGAGCGATCGCCAAGGAGGGCAGTAACAGCAGGCAAAACGTCATTCGAAGATGCAGCTGCATTGGGTGCTCCCCGTGGGTCAGTGGGGATCATGGCAGAGGTTGCGGCGGCCGTGCCGCCGTAGTTGGGGGGGGGCGGGCGGGAGGGGCGGGGGCGGGCGGAGGCGGCGCCCCCGGGGCGCG
>NZ_JBRREI010000077.1:0-18479 GCF_056760195.1 Stenotrophomonas sp. STEN020 | reverse complement strand
CCCCCCCCCCCCCCCCCCCGGGGGCGGCCCCCTTGGGGGGGGCCCCCCCCCCGCCCCCCCGCCGTGGCCCCCCCCACGGGGAGGGCTGGGGAGGGGTAAGCTCTTCGAGCAACGCCGAGCGAAGCACCGAGCTCAGCCCTCAGCCTCCAAAGCCAACGCCGCCCGCTCATCCGCTTCCACTTGTACCAAGCGCAAGAACAACAGCGCCAAAGTCACCACGTCCTGATGATTGTGCTCACCAACACGGCGCAGGTTGCGCGCGCTGCCACCGCGTAGATAGCTCAACCACGCCGCAGGCGCTTCCGAACCCGGCAAGTCATCCTCGCGTGCGATCAGCAGCAACTGCCGTTCGATGGTCGCGAGCCGGCAGTTTTCCCAGGTGCCGCGATAACGCCGGCGGGTGGGGAACAACAAGTCCACATGATCCAACGCCGAAATCGGATCGCCACGCCGCGCCAAGCGGTAACGCGTCTTCAGCAACGGTGCGTCGTAACAGCGGCCGTTGTAGCTGGAAAGCACCGTGCTTGGTGACAACCAGCTCGCAAACAACTCCAGCATCGCGCTCTCCGCGCCCATCGTCGACATCAGCAGCTGGCGCACGCGCAGGCCTTCGCCGCGCGCTGCATCGTGATGCCAATCGGCGGCGCCGATCATGAAAGCGCGGGTGCCGGTGCCGCCGGCCAAGCCGGTGGTTTCGGTGTCGAAGAACAGCAGGTCCTGTGGCGCGACTGATTCTTCGGGACGCTTGCTGAAAGCCAGTGACAAAGGAGCGCTGGGAATCGCTTGCGGGATGAAGGCTTCGATCAGGTGCAGGCCGGGCGCGATTTCGGTGCCGGGTAGATCGCGATCAACCGGCCCGCGTTCGACTGGCTGTGCCGGTGCGATGGCGCGGTTGCGTGTCGCTAACAAGCGTCGCAATGCAGCGCCGTCCTGCGGGACTGCGGGTTTGTGCTGGATCTGATCGACCCAGCCGAATACCGAGGATTCCGTCTTCGGCTCTTGTAGGAGCGGCGTAAGCCGCGAAGCCGGTGCAGCATCCGCAGCCGACGAAGAACCCGATGCATCCGGAGCAACAGGCACTGCTGCAGCTTCCACGATTGGTGGCTTCGCGGCTGACGCCGCTCCCACAACAGCTATGGGGGCTGCAGACACCGCAGACGGCGCCGTCGCCAGCCCTGCCTGTTTACGCAGGGCTTTGAGTTTGTCCAGGCTGATGCTCATGGCAGCAGGTCGAGTGCCTCGTCAACGACGATGGTTGGTACCTGATCGCAACGCTCGGCCGACAGCAGCGACAACACGGTCAACGCCAATGAGCGTGGCGTCGGGCCTTTCTCTTCTTCCTGCGCAGCCAATACCGGACCAACGCAGGCTGGGCAACCGGCATTGCAGTCGCAACGCTCCACCAGTTCCAACGCGCGCTGCACAAGCTCGCCCTGACGCTGCCACAGCGGTTCGCTCAGGCCCACGCCGCCGGGGAAGTTGTCGTACAGGTAAACCGTGGGTACGAAGCTCTGCATCAGTTCCACCGTGGCTTCACCAGCTTCATTGCCACGCAGCTGGCCACGGCCAGTCTGATCGGCAACCGCAAACCAGGCGCCATCGCCATTGCCCACGGCCTTCTGCAGATCACGTGCATCAGCCATCACCGCCACGGTCGCGACAATGTGCAGCGCATAAGCGGCACCAAGGAAGCCATCCAGCGCATCCTGCTTCTGCGCGAAGCTGCGCAGCAGCGTGGCCTGCGGCAGCTGCCACCACACCGAGGTGGTGTGCAGCTCCTGGTCGGGCAGGTTGACCGGGCCGTAGCCGATGTTCTCGTGCGTGTAGTAACGGATTTTCTTGTAGCCGGCCACGCGGCGCACTACATGCACTTCGCCATGATGCGAATCACCGCGGCCGGCACCGTCGCCGTCAAAGCGGTCCAAGACCTTCAACTTGGTGTAGTCGATGCTGTCGGTGTAGTAATCCACATGCGTGCGGGTGACATAGGCCTTGCGACCGTCCCAATCCAAGCGCTCCACTTGATATGGCGTGCTCTGCACCATGTGGATGGCGCCTTCGTACAGGGTCAGCGCCGCGGCGGAGTAATCCACCTCGGCGATGATCTGCTGCTTGCCGTCACTGCGATCCACCACCACGAAGTTGCCATCTGCAACCGCGCGCAGGCTCACCGCATTGGCCGGATAGCTGTCGGCAATCCACTCCCAGCGGTCACCTTCCTGATGCACCACTTCGGTCTCGGCCAGCGCCTGCAGGAACACCAGCGGATCGATCGGCCCGAACGGTTCGCCGGCCAGGAACGGCAACTCGAACGCGGCGCAGCGGATGTGATCGAACAGGATCAATGGCTGGTCCGGCGAGATGCGTGCATGCTCGGGCGTGGCGTTGGCGAAGAAATCCGGGTGCCGCACCACGTACTGATCCAGCGGCTGGCTGCTGGCAACCATCACCCCCAATGCGGCCTGTTGGCGCCGGCCGGCGCGCCCAAAGCGCTGCCACGTCGCCGCAACGCTGCCCGGGTAGCCGTTGAGGATGACCACGTCGAGCGCGCCAATATCCACGCCCAGCTCCAGCGCCGAGGTGCTGACGATTCCGTCGATATTGCCGGCCCGCATCGCCCGTTCCACCTCGCGGCGCTCGGTCGGCAGATAACCGCCGCGATAGGCGCGGATGCGTGCCGGCTTGCGCGGGTCATTGTCGAAGATGTCCTTCAGATACTTGGTCAGCACTTCCACCATCAAGCGCGTCTGTGCGAACACCAAGGTCTTCAGGCCACTCTTGATCGCGATGCGGGCGATGCGGTTGGCCTGCGAACGTGCCGATGCGCGCAGGCCCAGATCCGGATTGATCACCGGCGGGTTCCACAGCAGCACATGCTTGGGCCCGGTCGGTGCGCCGGATTCGGTGATCGCATGTACCCGCTCTTCCACCAGCGCCTCGGCATGCGCATGCGGGTTGCCGATGGTGGCCGAGCACAGGATGAACTGCGGTTGCACGCCATAGAACGCGCAGATGCGCTTGAGCCGGCGGATCACATTGGTGACATGGCTGCCGAACACGCCGCGATAGGTATGGATCTCGTCGATCACCACATAGCGCAGGTTCTCGAAGAACTGCGCCCACTTGGTGTGATGCGGCAGGATCGCCTGATGCAGCATGTCCGGGTTGCTGACCACGATGTCGCCGTGCAGGCGGATCGCCTGCCGCGCATCGCCGGGCGTGTCGCCGTCGAAGGTGAACGCCTTGACGCCAAGATCGCCGGCGCGGTTGAGTTCCAGCAACTCGGCGACCTGGTCCTGCGCCAGCGCCTTGGTCGGGAACAGGTACAGCGCCTTGGCGTTGCCCTGCATGGCCGCGCTCACCACTGGCAGCGTGTAGCACAGCGACTTGCCGGAGGCGGTGGGGGTGACGATGGCGACGTGCTCGCCGCGCTGGCTGGCGTCCCAGGCCTCGGCCTGGTGCGAATACAGCTGCTCGATGCCACGCGCCTTTAAAGCGGCTTTCAGCGCATCAGGCACGTCGTCGGGAATTGGCGCATAGCTGCCTTCGCGGCCGGGGATGGTGAAGCTGCCAGTGACCCGGTCCTTGTAGCGCCGGGCCAGACGCTGGCCCAACAGCGAGCCATCACGCGAGGGCAGGCCATCGGTGGTTGCCAGCGCCCGTTCGCTGGCTTCGGTGCGGGGAGCGAGGGAGAACGCCATGCACGCAACTGCCGATCAAAGAGTGTCATGGAAGCATATCGGTGTCTCACGCCGTGAGACCCATTGGGATTACGACATGCTGAACGAGCAGCGCGATTCCAACAAAAACTGAAGCAGCGCCTGCGTATGCTGACGGCGACACGCAACAGGCAGGGTGGATGGCTGTGGCATTACCGGTAAAATGGAGCACTTTGTTGGCTGGCATGATGCTGGCGGGGGGGGCACAGGCGCAGCAAGGCGCACCGGCAAGCACACCTGTCGCGCCTCCTTCGGGCGTCGTTGCCGAACCAGAACGTGCCGCCAACGCGCAGGCCGAGCCAAGCGATGCTGTTGAAGTGCCGGCACAAGGCAACGTCACCACCCTGGGCGAAGTACGCGCCATCAAGCCCGAAGACGACGAGCCGCTGGACCTGTATCGCTTCAAGAACCCGGTCCAGGCCGCGCCCAACCGTTTCAGCAAGAACTGGAGCGAGCCGCCTTCACCCGAGCAGGTCGGTATGAGCGGTGGCTACCTGATGATGGGCATCGGCTACGGCCTGATGAAGGCCGCGCAGGGGCTGAACAAACTCACCGGCGGCCCCGATCAGATCCAGTCCGCCATCGCCCGGCCGCCGCCGGAGCTGACCGAGCAGGAGCAGCAGCGGGCCGCCGAATACTGTGTGATCAACGGCTGCACCGCGCCCGCGCGCTGAAGCCGGCCTGTTCCCTGCGTGGCGGTTGGCCGGGCTGGAGCGGCGTCAAGTCGAGCGATATCAGCCGGATCCGATTAAAGTAGCGCCCATGGATAACCAACAGATTCCCGGCGGCCTGCTCATTGCCATCGAAGGCATTGATGGCGCTGGCAAGACTACGCTCGCCCACACACTGGCCCAGCACCTGCGTGCCGCAGGGGCACAGGTGGTGGTGGGTAAGGAACCGACCAATGGCCCTTGGGGGACGCGTCTGCGCGCTTCCGCCGCCACTGGCCGACTGAGCCCGGAGCAGGAGGTGGAATACCTGCTGCACGACCGTCGCCAGCACGTCGAAGAGGTCATCGTCCCGGCCCTGGCCCGTGGCGAGGTCGTCATCCTCGACCGCTACTTCCCGTCGATGGTGGCCTACCAGGGCGCCGCCGGCCTGCCGCTGGACGAGATGCTGCAGGCCAATGATTTCGCACCGCGCCCGAACCTGCTGCTGTTGCTGGATCTGCTGCCGGAGCAGGGGCTGGAGCGCATCCGCGCGCGTGGCGACAAGCCCAACCACTTCGAGACCGCGCAAAACCTGGAGCGCTGCCGGCTGATCTTCCAGCAGCTGGATCTGCCCAACAAGCAGGTCATCGACGCCAGTCAGAATGAAGCCGAAGTGCTGCGTGATGCGCATGCGGCGATTGCCGCGGCGCTTGCGCTGCGCGTGGGTGAGCACGGTGTGCAGTTGCTGCAGAACGTGCAGGGTATGGAGCTGTAGAAGGCCGTTGAACCTGTAGGAGCGGCGTAAGCCGCGAAGCTGACAATGCCCCAGGTGCAGGCAATACATGTCATCTGCTGCTGTACGTGCTTCGCGGCTTACGCCGCTCCTACAAGCACACCGATTGCCCTGGTTCGTTACCCCTAGCGCCCAACAAGAACATGATTTCCCGGCCACAACGCTCGAATAGGCAAGCAGCGGCACAGCCGCAGCTGCACCCGCGCAACCGCCACCAGGGTCGCTATGACCTGGTGCGCTTGGTCGCGGCGAATCCGGCCTTGCGCGCGCACCTGATCCGCACCCCGGCCGGCACTGACAGCATCGATTTCAGCAACCCAGCCGCCGTGCGCGAACTCAACCGCGCGCTGCTCGCCAGCGACTACGGTATCCAGCATTGGGATATCCCGGACGGTTACCTGTGCCCGCCGGTGCCGGGCCGGGTCGACTATCTGCACGGTCTGGCGGATCTGCTGGCTGCAGACAACAACGGCGTGATCCCACGCGGCCGCGGCGTGCGCGCGCTGGACATTGGCGTCGGCGCCAACTGCATCTATCCCTTGCTGGGGCAGGCCGAATACGGCTGGCGCTTTCTTGGCAGCGATATCGACGCGGATGCGCTGCAGGCCGCCAATGCCAATGTGCAGGCCAATGGTCTGGATCAGGTCATCGAACTGCGCCAGCAGCATGCGAGGGGCAATCTGTTCGTTGGCCTGTTGCAGGCCGATGAGCGCTTCCATCTGACCCTGTGCAACCCGCCCTTCCATGCCTCGGCGAAAGAGGCGGCGCAGGGTAGCCAGCGCAAGCTGCGCAATCTCGGCGGCGTGCAGGCACGCAGCAGCAAGGCGCCAGCACTGAACTTCGGAGGTCAGGCCAACGAACTCTGGTGCACCGGTGGTGAGGCATCGTTCCTGCGCCGGATGATCCGCGAGAGCGCGGATATCCAGAATCAGGTGCTGTGGTTCAGTTCGCTGGTGGCCAAGAGCGAGCACCTGGCCGATATCCACAAACAGCTGGCAAAAGCTGGCGTGGCCGAGGTGCGCGAGGTAGCGATGGCACAGGGCAACAAGCAGAGCCGCTTTGTTGCCTGGAGCTTCCATCCAGCCGTTGCACGCAAGGGCTGGATGCAGGGAGCGCTGGCTTGAACCTTGGATTAAACCGGGTTTAAGCCGAAACGCCGGCCAGCACTGCGTACATGACCACAAAGGTCACCAGGAAAAAATAGATGCCGCCAATGAAGGTGTAGCGCAGCAGCGTCAGCACCGGATTACCGCCATAGACGCGCTGCTGCATCCAGAACAGATACACCGGCACCGCAAGCCACAGCAGCACATACAGCCAGGCGCAGATCGAACTGACCACGGCGTTGCCGATCGCGCCGCTGATGCCGGCGATCAGGAAGGTGGTCAGCAATACCAGCATCAGCCAGCAGTGGCTATACAGCGCCACCACCAGATGCTCCAGGTAGCCCATCGGTCGCCGCATGATGTAGGCCAGGCGCAACACCAGCGCGAAAACTGGCATCAGGAAGAACAGCGCACCGGGCAATGAGGTCAGGATGGCCTGCACATACAGATCGGTCTTGCTGCCCATGCGCTCGACGTTGGCTTGGCCGTTGGCCAGGCGACGGTTGAGCCAGTTGCTGACGAATTTCGGCCAGCCCTCGAGCACGATCGGGTTGGTCTCCGGGTCCCAGGGTTTGCCATTGATCGGGATGTTGACGAAGACGGCTTTGTTCTCAGCGCTGGCTCGCGCTGCAGCTTCGTCGGCACGCGCCAGCGCCAAGTCCGTTGCGCTGCCAGCAACAGGCTGCGCCTTTGCTTCGAGCTCCGCGCTGCGCTGCGCAGCCGACGTATTGATCGCTGCCATGGCAAGGGCAAGCGCTGGCGCCGCCGCAGGGTTGGTCTTCTGCTGCAGTTCCATCTGCGCCAGCTGAGCGGCGCGTACCGCTTCCACCTCGGCTACAGTCTGCGCCTTGGCGAAGGCCGGGTCGGCGTTGTTGCCAGTGCCGAAGTCATCGGCGTGCAGGGTCAGTTTGCCGACGAAGAAGGTGAACAGGGTGAGGATCACGAACAGCCGCAGCGGCTGCACATAGCCGACGCGCTGGCCCTTGAGGAAATTCACGGCGATCCGGCCCGGCACCAGCAGATCGCGCAGAGTGCGGAAAATGCGTCCATCCAGATGCCAGAACGATTCGAACACCTCTTCGACCGCATGCCCGAAATTCTTCAGCGGGTTATGCGCCGACTGCCCGCAGCCATGGCAGTAGTGGCCCTGCAACGGCGTGCGGCAGTTCTCGCAGCTGCCGTGTTCGGAAGTGGAATGCACGACTTCGGTCTGGCTCATGGCTGGCGCGGCGGGCTGCGGTTGGAAGCCGCATACGATAGCGGGGTTTGCTGGCTCTGTTCAGTATCGGTTCAAGAAAAATTCAAAACGAAGTAAAGCCCCTCTCCCGCCTGCGGGGTGAGAGGGGCAGCTTGCGAACCATTGGTTCGCTGCCCATCGAACGCACTTGCGCCAGCGCAAGGGCCGGGGCGCGGAGCGGGGGTTGGGGTGGGGGGAAGCTCCTGACACGTAGACCCAAAGGCCACGCAACCTGACTCAGGAGCCCCGCACCTTCCGATGCCACAACGCATTGACGATCACCCAGCGCCCATCAAACCGGCCCATCTGCAGGTGATCGATGAACCACGGGCTCTCCAGCCGCACCGTGGCGATGTCCTGATCCACCTGCAGCACGGTCACCGTACGCTGCCACTGCTCGCGCGGTGTCTTCAGCGCGCCCTCGCGGGTGAAGCGGATCAGCTCATCCGAGCTCATCCGGCCCAGGCCCAGGGTTTCATTCGGATTGGCAACGAGATTGCGCTTGGCCAGGTCTGGATGCAGCGCCCGCGTCACCCGCGCGACATCGCCTTCAAGCTGCCCGTCCATGTAGTCGTAAGCAGTGGCCTCGATGGCCTGCAGGGTGGCTGCATCCGGCGGTGCCGCCGCGGCGTTGCCGGCGACACAAAGCAATCCCACAACAAACACGCGTAGTGCAGCGGACAGCATGGCCGGTTCCTGATGGGTGGTGGCTGGGGAATCGTGGCAGTTACAGCTGGGGATGCAATGGGCTGGAGGTCATTTGTCGTTCTACTGAAATTGCATCGAAAGCAACGAACTGAATGTGTTCAGTTCAAGGGTGTGGTTTGGCAAACGAGCAATGCTGGGCGAAGATTCGAAACAGGGCAGCAGGGGAATTGCAGGGAATGCAGATTGAAGCTATTGCGACGCTGGTGCCGGTGGAGAACCGGCGCATCAACTACGTGTTGGTCGATCACGAGAACGTCCAGCCGACCGATCTGAATCTGCTTGATCGTCAGGATGTCCGTCTCTGGGTATTCGTTGGTGCCGCGCAGACCAAACTATCGTCGGAACTGGCAATCCAGATGCAGGTCATGCGCGAGCGCGCCGACTATGTGCGGATATCTGGCAATGGTTCCAATGCCTTGGATTTCCATATCGCCTTCCATATCGGACAGTTGGCGACAGTCGACCCACGTGGGTTCTTCCACATCATCTCCAAGGACACCGGATTCGATCCTCTGGTACAGCATCTGAAGACGAAGAAGATTCTTGCCTGCCGATCGGCAGCGGTTGGTGATATGCCGCTGTTCAAGCCCGCACTCGCCGACAAGCCTGTGGTGTCTGCGTCAAAGGCCGCTGAAAAAGCGAATGCGAAGAAAGTGACGGTTGTAGTTGAGAAAGCCCAACCGCCCGCCAAGAAGCCTGCGGTTGCCGTGGCCAAGAAGGCTGTACAGGCGAAGGCGATGACAGCGGCAGAAAGCTCGCTCGAATGAAGGCGCTGTTGGCCAAGATGACAAGTGGTAAGCCTGGAACTCTGGCGGCGTTGAAGAAACACATCGCGTCCAATTTTCAGAATCAGATCAATACTCAGGAGGTTGATGCGCTGATCGTGGGTCTGAAGAAGGCGGGCACATTGAAGGTTGATGGCGCCAAGGTGATATTCAGCTGACTTCGGCGCTGTGGTTACATTGTTGAAGCGCCTGTGCGGTTGTCGCTTTGATTGCTTGGAAAGCCCCTGCCGAGCATGGCTCGGCACTACAGGGCGCAGAAATCAGAACGCCACGCAATGCGTGGCGTTCTGATTTCAATCGTTGCGGCAAGCCATCACGGCATTACGGGCGGCGTATACGCCAGCGTCGCACCCAGTGCCCACAACAGCAGCAGCACCAGCGGGGTGTGCACCAGCAGCTGCACGAAGGTGAAGCCGATCAGGTCGCGGGCCTTCAGGCCGAGTACGCCGAGCAGCGGCAGCATGTAGAACGGGTTGATCAGGTTGGGCAGGGCTTCGGCGGCGTTGTAGATCTGTACCGACCAGCCGAGGTGGTAGTGCAGGTCGTTGGCTACCTGCATCACGTACGGCGCTTCGATGATCCACTTGCCACCGCCGGAGGGAATGAAGAAGCCCAGCACCGCCGAGTAGCTGCCCATCAGCAGCGCGTAGGTGTCGTGGCTGGCGATCTGGGTGAAGAAGGTGGAGATGATGTGGGCCACGCTATGGCCTTCGCTTCCGTTGACCGTGGTCATGATGGCGGCGATGGAGCCATACAGCGGGAACTGGATCAGCACGCCGGTGGTCGAGGGCACGGCACGTGAGACCGCGTCGAGAAAACTGCGTGGACGCCAATGCAGCAGTGCACCGGCCATCAGGAACAGCAGGTTGTAGGTGTTCAAACCGGAGATCGCCTGGATCGCTGGTTTGGTGCTGAACTCGTGGATCAACCAGCCAGCGGCAAGCGCAACCAGCAGCAGGATCAACAGCGGGCTGTGTTCCAGCCATTCACCCGGGCGGGTCGGCTTGGTTTTGACCGGTGCCGCATCGCTCATGACATCCACGCCGCAATCAGCGGCATCGCGCGCGGAATTGGCGGCCGGTGCGGTGACATAGGCAATGATCAGCGATACCACCACCAACGCGGCCAGCAATACGCCGGACTGCCACAGGAAGATGGTTTCGGTGAAGGGGATGACGCCGGTGATCGACAGGATCGACGGCGGCAGGCTGGCCGGGTTGGCCTGCAGCTGTGCGGCCGATGAGGACAGGCCCAGCGCCCATACCGCACCGAGACCGAGATACGCTGCCGCACCGGCGGCGCGGTAATCCATCTTCAATTCACTGCGGCGTGCCAATGCGCGCACCAGCAGGCCGGCGAATACCAGGCTCAAACCCCAGTTCAACAACGATGCGGTCATCGACACGATGGCGACCAGGGCGACTGCGCTGCGACCGTTCTTTGGCACGCGCGCCAGCCGGTCGATCAAGTGCGAGGCCGGGCCGGAAGAGGCCACCACATAGCCGCCGATCACCACGAAGGCCATCTGCATGGTGAAGGGGATCAGGCTCCAGAAGCCGTCACCGAAGGCCTTGGCGGTGTCGGTAGGCGCGGCGCCTATGGACAGCGCGGCCAGCGAGACCGCGGCAAGGGCGAGGGCGGCGAACACCCAGGAATCGGGGAACCAGCGCTCGGCGAAATTCGCACAACGGATCGCGAAGCGCGCCGAGGCGGTGTCTTGGGTCGTGGGCTGCATGGGGCGGGTACCGTGGGAAGCAACCGGGGGACGGTAGCGCGGCAGCAGTGATGGGTGGAACTGGACCTTTGGATAGTGCCTGCGTATTCATGCACGAGCGCCGAGGCCGGCACGATGCCTGCTGATTGCCCGAGTGCAGCCATGTCTCTCCCTCTCCGTTTGCCGGAGAGGGAGGGGCGCTATCTGCTTACTCGGCAGCGTCGTAGGAGAACTGGATGCCGGCGGTACCGCCGGTGCTGATGAACAGCTCCATGAACTGCTTGGCGGTGTCGGCGCGGTTCCAGTCGCGCTGTAGTTCGCAGAACAGCTGCGGCACGCTGATCATCTTGCCGCCAGCCTGCTCGATGCGGCGCAGGGCTGCCTCATGCGCGGCCAGCGAGGTGCCGCCCACGGCGTCCACCGGTACATACACCTCATAGCCTTCGCGCAGTGCGTCCAGCGCCGGGAAGGTGAGGCAGGCCTCGGTCCACAGGGCAGTCATGATCAGCTTCTTGCGGCCGGTGGCTTCCACAGCCTTGCGGAACTCCACGTCCTCCCAGGAGTTGATGGTGGTGCGGTCGTAGGTGGGCTCATCCTTCAACACGCGGCGCAGTTGCGGGATCGGCGGGTGGTTCAGGCCGGTCTTCACGTTGACCGTGGAGTGCACGATCGGCAGGCCGTAGACCTTGCCGGCCTTGGCCACGCCGACGATGTTGTTGACCAGCAGCTGGCGATCCATCGAGGCGATGGAGTTCACCTGTACCGGCTGGTAGTCGATGACGATCAGCGCCGAGTTTTCTGGGGTCAGCAGGTCGTCACGCTTGGGGTCACGCTTGGTTTCACTGGTCATGGCGAGGTTCCTTTCTGGGGTGCTGAAGGCGCAGCACGCGCTTGGGCATCGCGCCGCATATCGCGGCGGGGTAAACGGGGGACTTACTTGACGAGGTCCATGAAGTACGCCGCTTCCATGCGCTCGACGGCGTCGGCGTGGTGCGCTTCGAAGTACTTGATGTGTGGACCGTGGTGATGGTGCTTTTCGCGCAGCTCATGGCTGGCCCAGTGCTAGACGAAGATGAAGCGGCGAAGGTCTGCCTTGTCGCGATCCGGCTCAGCTGCGCTGCGAATCCAGCTGCTCGTGGTTGGTCACTACTTCCTGTGCCTTGCTGTAGCTCTCGATCAGCAACTGGTAGTTGGGGAAGATGTTGGTATAGGCCTGCGCCCATTCGGCGGCGTCTTCGCGGTTCCAGGTCTTCTGCAGTTCCGAGGCGACCGCAGCCACGTCGATGACGACGACACCGGCCTGCATCATCCGCGCCAAGGTGATTTCCTGCGCCTGCTTGGAATAGGTGCCGGAGGCATCAATCACCGCGAACACCTGGTAGCCATCGGCCACCGCCGCAATCGACGGGAACGCCATGCACACGCTGGTGATGGTGCCGGCAATGATCAATTGCTTCTTGCCGGTGTCCTTCACTGCCTGCACGAAGTCAGGGTTGTCCCAGGCGTTGATTTCGCCTTTGCGCGCCACGTATTTCGCATGCGGTGCGTTCTGGTGGATCTCCGGAATCAGTGGGCCATTCGGGCCCTGCGGTACCGAGGCGGTGGTGATCACCGGGATCTTCGCCAGCGAGGCAAGCTTGGCCAACGTCGATGCCAAACGCCGCAGCGTGGTGAACGGCATGTCGTGCACGGTCTGGAACAGGCCGCTCTGGTGATCGATCAACAGCATCGCGACGTTGTCCGGATCGATGACGGGTTTTGCGCCATTGAAGTTGGCAACTTGAGGGAAGGTATACATGGCTGTCTCACCATTGGGAGGGGCAGGGTCGCGCCGACGGAGTAACGCCAGCGCGAGAGAAAGATGACCGGGTGGTTAAACCCGGTCATCGGCGGATTACGCTGCGATCTGGCCGAAGCGGCCGGAGTTGAAGTCATCCATCGCCTGACGGATTTCTTCCTGCGTGTTCATCACGAACGGGCCGTAGCCGGCGATGGGCTCGTCGATCGGCTCACCGGCCAGTACCAGCACGGTGGCGTCGGCATTGGCCTCCAGTTCCACCTCACCGGCAGCACGGTCGAACAGCACCAGCTGGCCTTCACGGGCGAGCTGGCTGCCGTTGAGCAACACAGTGCCGTGCATGACCACCATCGCCACGGTGTGGCCTTCGGCGAACTGCAGCGTGGTGTGCTTGTCACGCGACAGGCGCAGGTCCCACACGTCCATCGGCGTATGCGTACGGGCCGGTCCACGCTGGCCGCCGAATTCACCGGCAATCACCCGCACCGTGCCGGCGTCATCGGCCAGCGGTACCACCGGAATGTCGGCGTTGCTGATGTTCTGGTAACCAGGTGCCGACATCTTGTCCTTGGCCGGCAGGTTGACCCACAGCTGCACCATCTCCAGCTTGCCACCGCGCTGGGTGAAGGCTTCGGAGTGGAACTCCTCATGCAGGATGCCGGAGGCAGCGGTCATCCACTGCACGTCACCCGGGCCGATCTCGCCGCCTGCGCCGGTGGAATCGCGGTGCGCCACTTCGCCTTCATAGACGATGGTGACGGTCTCGAAACCACGGTGCGGATGCTGGCCAACGCCGCGCGGGCTGGTGGTGGGGCTGAACTCAGCCGGGCCGGCGTGGTCCAGCAGCAGGAAGGGGCTGAGCTGGCGGCCGTGGGTGTTGTAGGAAAACAACGAACGGACCGGGAAGCCATCACCGACCCAATGCGGGCGGGGCGCGCTGTACAGGCCACTGATCTTCTTCATCTGTCTGCTCCTTGGGCGGCGCGGGGTGCGCCGGCGTTGGAGCAAAGATTAGATTTGGGACGATCACCCCGGTAGACGGTAAAAAGTGGTCTGATAGTCCTATTTGGTGAACGCTGGAGCCGCAATGCAGGACCTGAACGACCTGTACTACTTTGCCAAGGTGGTTGAGCACGGCGGCTTTGCCCCGGCCGGGCGCGCGCTGGGCGAGCCCAAGTCCAAGCTGAGCCGGCGTATCGCCCTGCTGGAGGAACGGCTGGGCGTGCGCCTGATCCAGCGTTCCACCCGCCACTTCTCGGTCACCGAGGTCGGCCAGACCTTCTACGCGCATTGCCGGGCGATGCTGGTGGAGGCCGAGGCTGCGGCCGAATCCATCGAGCTGACCCGCTCGCAGCCGCGTGGTGTGGTGCGGGTGAGTTGCCCGACCATGCTGCTGGATTTCCGGGTAGCGGCGATGGTGGCCGAGTTCATGGCGCATTGCCCGGATGTGGAAGTGCACCTGGATGCCACCAACCGCCGCGTGGACGTCATCGCCGAAGGTGTCGATGTCGCCATCCGCGTGCGCCCGCCGCCGCTGGAAGACAGCGAGCTGGTGTTGAAGGTGTTGGCCGAGCGCACCCAATGCCTGGTGGCGACCCCCTCTTTGCTTGAAACGCATGGCCATTCGCATGGCCCGGAGGATCTGCATCTATTGCCCAGCGTCGCCTTGGGTGTGCCGCAGGGTGAGCATGTCTGGCGCTTGATCGGCCCGGATGGCGCGACTGCCGAAGTGCCGCATCATCCGCGTTTGATCACCCGCGGCATGGTGGCGTTGCGTGCCGCGGCATTGGCCGGCGTTGGCGTGGCGCAGTTGCCAACTATGATCGTGCGCGATGCGCTGGAGGCAGGGCAGTTGGTCAATGTCGCCCCGGACTGGGCGCCGCCGAAGGAAATCATCCACGCGGTGTTTCCTTCCAGGCGCGGCCTGTTGCCGTCGGTGCGCTTGTTCATCGATCACCTTGCGGCATCCTTCGCTGCGCTGGATGAATCCTGATCGAGGCACCCGCCGCGAAGCGGTGGTCACGGAAATTGAACGGCGCCTTGGCAACAATGCCTGTTCCCGCACAAATGGAGTTGCTGCATGCGTGTTGCTGTCGTGTCACTGGCTTGTCTCAGCGTTCTTGTCGCCGCCTGCGGGCGCGATGCACCTGCCGATCAACCTGTTGCTGCAACGCCGGAAGCTGCGCCTGCGGCGGCCGCTGCGCCAACGGCCTCCAACGCGGAAGTGCTCACCGCAGGCAGCATTGAGTTCCCGGTGATACCGACCATCATGGTGCCCAGCATCATCGGCAGCGGCCCGGCACAGAAGCGGCTGGAGTTGTCGATGCAATCGTTGATCGATCCGGTCGCCGGCATCAGTGTGCGCCCGGCCAACTGCGCCACCGACGGTGGACTGGTCAATGAAAGCGGCTTCACCAACGTCGACGCGCAAGGCAACCTGGAGCGCGTCGGCGGCCACGGCGTGTTCAACATCGGTGCCGATGGTAGTGGCCAGGCGGTCACCGGCGACGGCGTGGTGGAAGTAAAGCCCGATGGCAGCGGTAGCGTGGTCAACGAGGCAGGTACCTTCGAAGTGAATGCTGATGGCTCCGGCACCTATGTGGGCGCGCACGGTAATATCGAACTGGACGGCAAGGGTGCAGGCAGCTGGGTGGGTGGCTTCGGCAGCATCGAGAACCATGGCGACGGTTCCGGCAGCTGGGTTGGCAGCGACGGCAACATCGAGATCAACGCCGATGGCTCGGGCAAGTGGATCGGTGGCCCCGAGGGCATCGTCGAGAACCGCGGTGACGGCACCGGCACGATCGGTGCGGTACCGCGCGAAGTAAAGATGGCACCGCTGCCGCCGTTGCCGCCAGCCGGGAAGTTTCCGCTGCTGGACAAGTTCAAGCCATCGGGTGCGCCGTGTGGCTACGTCATCACCCTCAACGACAAGGTGCTGTTCGATTTCGACAAGGACGTGATCCGTCCCGATGCTGGCAAGGTGTTGGATGTATTGGCGACGGCGCTGGGTAAAGTGCCTTCGAGCGCAATGGAAATCCGTGGTCACACCGATGCCAAGGGCAGTGACGACTACAACCAGGATCTGTCCGAGCGTCGCGCACAGGCCGTGCTGGCAGCACTGCGCCAGCGGGGCAGTGCAACCGATGCAACCGCACATGGCTACGGTGAATCGCAGCCGATTGCGCCGAATGAGGTCAATGGCAGGGACAGCCCTGGCGGTAGGCAGCTGAATCGGCGCGTGGAAATATTCGTTCGCACGTAAGCCCGCGCTTTGTTTGTAGGAGCGGCGTAAGCCGCGAAGCCACTGCCCCCACCGAAGCAGCAGACAGCACAATCCCAACCGGCCCGATAGCAATCGCCACGAATGCCAGACCTGCAGGCATTCGTGGCTTCGCGGCTCACGCCGCTCCTACAAATCGAGGCTAGCCGGTGATTTTGGTTGGTGCATAGGGCCCCTGCCGAGCATGGCTCGGCACTACCGCTGAGGTGTTGATGACCATCGGCCCGTGTCAGGCACCACAGGCTTGCCGCATCATGGCCCTCTCAGACAAGCGAGAGGTTGGTGATGCATGTGTTCCGTCCTGCAGTACTGGGGTTGGCCCTGATGGCCGCCATGGGTTTGGCCAACGCGGCGCCGGCGGTGGTTGACGTGGACGCACGCGGGGTGAAGATCAGTGAGGCTGCCTATCCCGGCACCATTCGCCTCGAAGTGGACGCCACCGACCTCGGCCAGCGCGTGTTCAAGGTACGGCAGACCGTACCGGTGCAGCCAGGCCTGCAGCGCTTCCATTACCCGGCCTGGTTGCCGGGCAGCCATTCGCCCAGCGGCCAGATCGAAAAGCTGGCCGGGCTGGTGATCAACGCCAATGGCCAGCGCCTGGAATGGGTACGCGACCCGCTCGATGTCTACACCTTCAACGTGCAGGTGCCCGAAGGCGTCACCGAACTGCGCATGGACTTCCAGTTCCTCAGCCCCACCGATTCGGCCCAAGGCCGCGCGGTGATGACGCCGAACATGCTCAACCTGCAGTGGAACGCGATGCTGCTGTATCCGGCTGGTCACGCCGCGCACGCCATCACCTACCAGGCCAGTGCGCGCTACCCGCAGGGCTGGGATGCGGCCAGCGCGTTGACGGTGGCCAGTCGCAATGGCGATACCGTCAACTACGCGCCGACCAATCTGGAAATCCTGGTTGACTCGCCGGTGTTCGCTGGCCGCTACCATCGTATGTTCGACCTGGCCCCGGCCGGCACCCGCCCGGTGCGCTTGAACGTGTTTGCTGATCGGGCAAAAGATCTGGAAGCCAAGCCCGAGCACATCGAACAACACCGCGCGCTGGTTACGCAGGCACGCAAGTTGTTCGGCGCCGAGCATTACGATCACTACGACTTCCTGTTCGCAGTGACCAACCAGCTCGGCGGCATCGGCCTTGAGCACCAGCGTTCCAGCGAGAACAGCGAAGACCGCGATTACTTCAGCGGTTGGGATGCCAAGGTCGGCAGCAGCGATCTGCTCGGCCATGAATACACCCATTCCTGGGACGGCAAGTACCGTCGCCCGGCCGACTTGGCTACGTTGAACTACAACGTGCCGATGCAGGGCAGCCTGCTGTGGGTCTACGAAGGGCAGACCCAGTACTGGGGCAATGTGCTGACCGCGCGCGCTGGTATCCGTCCGCTGGACGCTTCGCGTGATGCGCTGGCGATGGTTGCGGCTACCTATGCGGATAACCGCCCTGGCCTGGAGTGGCGTTCGCTGGGCGATACCACCAACGACCCGGTGATCGCCCGTCGCAAGCCCAAGCCCTATCGCGGCTACCAGATGAGCGAGGACTATTACCAGGGCGGGCAGATGCTATGGCTGGAAGCCGACGTGCGCCTGCGCACGCTCAGTGGCGGCAAGCGCAGCCTGGATGATTTTGCCAAGGCCTTCTTCGGCCAGAACGACGGTCAATGGGAGCGCCCGGATACCTACACCTACGACGACGTCGCCGCCACCCTGGAGCAGGTGCAGCCGACCGGTGACTGGTCGCAGTTCCTGCGCGATCGTCTTGAACGCAAGACCGGTCTGGTCGGCGGCATTGAAGCGGCCGGTTGGAAGCTGGTCTACAAGGACAAGCCCAGTGCTTACTTCAAGGCGACGATGAAGGGCCGCGGTGCCAACTTCATCTACTCGCTGGGTGTTTCCCTGAGTCCGGCCGGCTACGTCAACGAAGTGCGCTGGGACAGTGCCGCGTTCAATGCAGGTGTTGGTACGGGCATGCAGGTATTGGCAGTGAACGATCTGCAATACAGCGCAGACGAACTGGAGGAAGCCGTGCGAGCAGCCAAGGACAGCAAGCAGCCAGTGCGTCTGTTGGTGAAGGAAGTGGACGTGTACCGCACACTGAGTATCGATTACCACGACGGCCTGCGTTACCCCACGCTGGAGCGGATCGAAGGCAGCATCGATTACCTGACGCCGATATTCACCGCCCGCAAGTAAACGGGGGACTGTAGTGCCGAGCCATGCTCGGCAGGGGCCTTACCAGCAAGATCAGAAGCGCCCCTCATCCCAACCCTCGCTCCGCGCCCCGGCCCTTGCGCTGGCGCAAGGGCGTTCGATGGGCAGCGAACCTGTGGTTCGCAAGCTGCCCCTCTCACCCCGCAAGCGGGAGAAGGGTTAAGGCCAACGCGGGCCACTGTAGTGCCGAGCCATGCTCGGCAGGGGCCTTACCAGCAAGATCAAAAGCGTCCCCTCATCCGCCCCTGCGGGGCACCTTCTCCCGCAAGCGGGAGAAGGGCTAAAGCCAACGCGGGCCACTGTAGTGCCGAGCCATGCTCGGCAGGGGCCTTGCCGGCAGGATCAAAAGCTCCCCCTCATCCCAACCCTCGCTCCGCGCCCCGGCCCTTGCGCTGGCGCAAGGGCGTTCGATGGGCAGCGAACCTGTGGTTCGCAAGCTGCCCCTCTCACCCCGCAAGCGGGA
>NZ_JBRREI010000076.1:0-18783 GCF_056760195.1 Stenotrophomonas sp. STEN020 | reverse complement strand
CCCCGCTCTCCCCCGCCCCCCCCCCCCCCCCCACCCCCCCCCATCACGCGGGCCACTCTGGCCCCACCCCCTCCCCCCCCCCCCCGCCCCGCCCCCCCCCGCTCCTACAAAAAAACAGCGCCTACTCCAATAGCTTTGCCCAGCCGTGCATGCCGTCCACGCGGCTCAGCACCAGCTTCACGCAGACCAGCAGCGGTACTGCCAGCAGCAGGCCGACCATGCCCCACAGCCAGCCGAACAACATCAGCGCCAGGATCAGCATCAGCGGCGATATCGCCATGCGCCGGCCGAGCACGATAGGCGTAATCAATTGCCCCTCCAGCGTATGCAGGGCCAGGTAGGCCAGCGCCGGCAGCAAGGCAGTCAGTGGATCGCGGAATTCGACGAAGCCCATCAGCAGCATCAGCACGATGCCAATCAATGGCCCGACATACGGGGCGAAATTCAGCAGCGCGGCCACCGTGCCCCACAGCAGGGCCTCGGGCAGGGCGATGCCGAGCAGCATCAGCACGCCGGACAGGATCAGGCCCAGGCCGACGTTGATGATGGTGATGGTCAGCACGTAGCGCGACAGCTCGCGCTCGATGGAGCGCAGGATCTCGGCGGTGAAGCGCTTCTGCTGGCGGTTGGGCAGCAGCGCGATCACGTGCCGCTGCAGGTTTTCGCCGTAGATCATGAAGAACAGGGTCAGCAGCACCACCGCCAGCGCCGAGGCGGCCAGCTTGGGCGTGCGCACCAGTGCTTTGTAGGGATCGTCGAGCTGGGTGCGGATCACCTGCACCTTGCGGTTGCCTTCGCCGCCGGCAGCGCGGGCGAAGCTCTCCGCCGCCAGGTTGGCCTGCTGCACCGGTTTGACGAAGTCCTGCACCTGCCGCGAGATCTGCCGCATCTGCTGCGGCGCTTCCTGCACCCATTCGGTGGCGGGGCCGGCCAATTGCACGGTCAGTGCGGCACTGCCAGCCAGGCCCGCCGCCAACACCAGCAGTGCGCCGAGAAAGCGCGGCAGGTGCAGTTTCTGCAGCAGGCGGATGATGGGGTTGCCGATCAGCGCGAAGAACATCGCCAACAGCACCGGCAGGATTACTTCCTGCGCGGCCCACAGCGTATAGCCCACTGCCAGCGTCGCCAGCACCACCAGCGAGACAGGGGCGCGTGGGCGTGGAGCAGGGGTTTCAGTGGGGCGGGGTGTGGCTTCGGGCAACGGGTCAGACATGCGGGCAGCGCTCCGTGAACGGAACGGCGCGCAAGAGCGCCGTGCTCAGGATTCTGACAGTTCTGTCGCCGCTTCGGCGGGGCCGGGTGGCGTGCTGTTGCTGCGCGCCGTGGTGGCGTTAGCGGCGGGCGGCGGCGTGCCGTCCTCGTCGCTCTCGTCGTCGCCTTCATCAGCATCGGCCGCAGCCTGCCCGGCCATCACGCCCGCCGCAGCCGCAGCGGCGGCAAACGAGGCCACCGATGCCTGCGCGCTGCTGACCAGCCCGGACACCGAGCCGATCATCTGCAGCCAGCGGCTGCCGCTGAAGGCACCACCGGGTTCCAGCTTTCCGGCCAGGAAGCCGCCGGCCAGACCGACCACCACGATGCGGCCGGGCGTCCACGCGCTGCGCCAGCTCTGGTTGAGCTGGTTCCAGTGTTGGGTGGCTTCCTCGCCACGCACCTGCACCACGGCTTCAGCGCGGCGTACACGGCGTTGCAGGGCTTCAAAATTCACGGTGTGTGCTCCCCGGGGATCTTCACTTCGGCATCGGGGTCTTCGCCATCGGGCTCATCAAACAAGCCCAGCCGCGACAACTGCCGGCGGGTGGCATGCATGCCGGTGTGGTGGAAGAAGTACGACACCCGCCAGATCGCATAGCCGGTGACGGCCAGGCTGGTGAGGGTGGGGATCAGCAGCGAGACGAACAGCGACAAGCCCATGTATTGCAGCATTGCCACCGCGGTGGCTGCCAACAGCAGCCACGCCGAGGCGCCGAATACGATGGCCACGCCGCTCCACGCCAATGAACGACCAAACGCGCTGCGCGCCAAGGCCAGGTCGGCCGAAGCCAGCCTGCGCAGGGAGCGCAGCGTGTTGGAAGCCGAGTCCAGCGTCTGCCGGCCGGCCGCGCCAACCTGACGGATGCTTTCTTCCAGCCCGGGCGCCTGGCCCGGGGTGGAATCGTCGCCAGTAGGCGGTGTTGCGTTATCGCTCACGCCGATCAGTCGTTGCTGCGGGCGAGTTTGGCGATGATCCAGCCTGCGGCGAAGGCCACGCCGAACGAGGCCAGCGGACGCTCACGGATGAGGTCGGCGGCGCTGTCGAGCAGGTCCTTGCCCTTGTCCATCAGTGCATCAACCTGTTCCTTGGCAGCGGCACCGCCCAGTTCAGCGGCAGCCAGGCCGGACAGCGCGCTGTCGGACAGTTCGGCCTTCATGTTGGCCTTGCCCAGACGCAGTTCGTCACTGGCAGCACCGGCAGCGCCCTTGACGGCCGAGCCAGCGGCGGAAGCGGCGGACTTCAGGTGTGCGCCAGCCTCGCCCAGGTGGTCCTTCATGTTCTCGGTATTGGTGGGGCTCATCGTGATCTCCTGGTTTCAGCGGGTGCGCCAGATGGCGCGCGGTTGCAACAGAACTCAACAAATAGCAGTTGCCGGGTGTAAACAACGTTACGCCGGCACAACAAGTTGCTCACTTGAGCATCATCGCATCATCAATTGGCCACGTTGGCTGCCACCGCGCAGGATGCTCAACACCAGCTGCGGCGGGCGTTGGCCGAAGCTTGCGCGCCAGCCGGCGAGGTCGGTGAACGCACCGCTGCTGGCTGCAAGAATCACATCGCCACTGGCCAAACCTGATTGCGCGGCGCGGCTGCCGCGTGCCACTTCGCTGACCAGCACGCCGTTGATGCCGGCCTGACGCAGTGATTCGGGCAGATCGGCGAAGGTTGCACCGCTCAGGCGCGGGTCCAGCGTGTCGCCGGCTACTGCGCGCGGTTGTTCCTTCAAGGTGGCCTTGAGCTGCAGCGGCTTGCCGTCGCGGCGCACTTCCAGATCGACCGTGCGGCCCACCGTGGAGAGACCTTCAAAGTTATGCAGGGCCTGCGCGCTGTCCACACGCTGCCCGTTGATCGCGGTGACCACGTCGCCCGCCTTTACACCGGCCGCCGCTGCGCCGGAACCGGGCAGCACCCGCGTCACCAGTGCACCACGCGCCTCTTCCAGGCCCAGCCCCTGCGCGATCTGCGGCGTCAGGTTCTGGGTTTCCACGCCCAGCGTGCCGCGCACCACCACGCCCTTGGTGATCAGCTGCTCGACCACGTCGCGGGCCAGATTGGACGGAATGGCCAGGCCCAGGCCGATGTTGCCGGCCATGCTGCCCTGCGGGTTGTAGCTGGCGGTATTGATGCCGACCAGCTGGCCGTTGAGGTTGACCAGTGCGCCACCGGAGTTGCCCGGGTTGATCGAGGCATCGGTCTGGATGAAGTTCTGGTAGCCCAGCCCGCGGATGCCGCTGCGGCCCACCGCCGAGACGATGCCCGAGGTGACGGTCTGGCTGAAGCCGAACGGGTTGCCGATCGCTACCACGAAGTCGCCCACGCGCAGCTGGTCGCTGTTACCCAGCGGCAGCGCGGTGAGCTTTTCGGCGGGGATGCGGATCAGGGCGATGTCGGTGTCGCGGTCCGAGCCGAGGAACTCGGCCTTGACCGTGCGGCCGTCGGCCAGGGTGACCTGTACGTCGTCGGCGTTCTCGACCACGTGGTGGTTGGTGAGCACGTAGCCGCGCGCTGCATCGATGATCACGCCCGAGCCCAGTGACTCGTTGATGCGCTCCTGTGGCACCTGCGGGAACAGGCGGCGGAAGAACGGGTCATCGAAGTAGGGGTTGCGTACCCGCACCACTTGTTTGGTATTGACGCTGACCACGGCCGGCATGGCCTGCTCCAGCATCGGCGCCAGCGACGGCACCGCCTGCCCGGCGACCGCGGACGGTAGCGCGGCGGTGGTGGGCAATACCGTGCTCAGTGAGGCAGCGTCGGCGCGGTTGTCCAGGTGGGCATTGATGGCGGAGACGGTGAATCCACCAAAGGCGGCGGCCAGGGCCAGGGTCAGCAGGGTCGGGATGGGTCGCATTGCCGGGGGTTCCATGCGGGGGCGCCCGAGGGCGGCGCCGGGGTGGGCGGGTTGCTGAACACGAGTGTGGCGGGGGGCAGCTAAATCGGCAATGAAACTTCTGCATTGCCGCAATCCCAAGAGGCCCAAGCCCTGCAGGGAATGCAATAGCCCGACGGCTGATTTTTCGTTTGACATCACCCCGTGGGTGGGTAAGCTTGGCCGGGTCATCACCCACTAGATGTTGGGTTGATGTGAAAAGCGTCCCCAAGCAGTAGGGTTTAGTGCTCGGGGTGCAAGCACCCCAACGGAAGGCGTGCAATGACCGCGACAGTGATGCAGAAAACCGGTATTTCCCGGAATCCCCTCATCCCGCCGACAGGCGCGTAAATACGCGCCTGCGCGTCGTTGTCTTTGCTGCCTGGCCTGTTTGGGAAAAGAAAAATCGCACCGCAAGGTGCCCCAGGAGAGTTTCCACAATCATGAGTACGGTGCGTCTGGAAGTGGTCAGCAATCAAACCAAGTCGGACATGATCCCTCTGCAACCTGCCTCGCAGGACATCTGGGAAAAGAAGTACCGCCTCACGACCAAGGCGGGCGAAGCGCTGGATGCCGATATCGACGGCACCTACCTGCGCGTGGCCCGTGCCCTGGCTGACGCCGAGGCCACCGACGACAAGCGCGCCTACTGGTACGAGCGTTTCGCCTGGGCCCTGCGCCGCGGCGCGATCCCGGCTGGCCGCATCACTTCCAATGCCGGCGCCCAGCAGCACAAGCCGGCCACCAGCACCATCAACTGCACCGTGTCGGGCACCATCACCGACTCGATGGACGGCATTCTTGAGAAGGTCCACGAAGCGGGCCTGACCTTGAAGGCGGGCTGCGGTATCGGCTACGAGTTCAGCACCCTGCGTCCGCGCGGTGCCTTCGTTGCCGGCGCTGGCGCCTACACCTCCGGGCCGATGTCCTTCATGGATATCTACGACAAGATGTGCTTCACCGTGTCCTCGGCCGGTGGCCGTCGTGGCGCGCAGATGGGCACCTTCGACGTATCCCACCCGGACGTTAAGGACTTCATCCGCGCCAAGCGCGAAGACGGCCGCCTGCGTCAGTTCAACCTGTCGCTGCTGATCACTGACGGCTTCATGGACGCGGTCAACACCGATGCCGACTGGCAGCTGGTGTTCCCGATCAACACCAAGGAACAGGCCGAGCTGGACCCGTCCAGCGGTGAGGAAGTGGTGTGGCGCGAATGGCCGACCCACGAGAACTACATCGTCCGCGACGACGGCCTGGTGGCCTGCAAGGTGTATGGCCACATCCGTGCCCGTCACCTGTGGGACATGATCATGGTCTCCACCTATGACTACGCCGAGCCGGGTTTCATCCTGATCGACCGCGTCAACGAGATGAACAACAACTGGTGGTGCGAAAACATCCGTGCAACCAACCCCTGTGGCGAGCAGCCGTTGCCGCCGTACGGCGCCTGCCTGCTTGGCTCGGTGAACCTGACCAAGTTCGTGCGTGACCCGTTCACCGACAAGGCCTCGTTCGATTGGGACGAGTACAAGGAAGTGGTGCGCGTGTTCACCCGCATGCTCGACAACGTGGTCGAAGTGAACGGACTGCCGCTGGAACAGCAGCGCAACGAGATCATGCGCAAGCGCCGCCACGGCATGGGCTTCCTCGGCCTGGGCAGCACCATGACCATGCTGCAGATGAAGTACGGCAGCACCGAGTCCTGCGAATTCACCGAAGCCATCGCCCGCGACATGGCCGTCGCTGGCTGGGAAACCGGCCTGGAACTGGCCCGTGAGAAGGGCGCCGCCCCGATCATGGAAGAGCAGTTCCCGGTCACCGCCGCGATGCTGCGCCAGCGTCCGGAAATGAAGAAGGACGGCTGGAAGCTCGGCCAGAAGATCGCCGGCAAGGTGCTGCACGCCCGCTACAGCCGCTACATGCAGCGCGTGGCCACGGTGGCCCCGGAGCTGGTGGAAGAACTGGCCACGGTCGGTTCGCGCTTCACCCACCACAGCTCCATTGCCCCGACCGGCACCATCAGTCTGTCGCTGGCCAACAACGCCTCCAACGGCATCGAGCCCTCGTTCGCGCACCATTACAGCCGTAATGTGATCCGCGAAGGCAAGAAGTCCAAGGAAAAGGTGGACGTGTTCTCGTTCGAGCTGCTGGCTTACCGCCAGCTGGTCAACGACAAGGCCATGCCGTTCTCCGACGAGGTTGACGCCAAGCTGCCGGAGTACTTCATCAGCGCCGACGACATCTCGCCCAAGGAACACGTGGACGTGCAGGCCGCCGCGCAGAAGTGGGTGGACAGCTCGATCTCCAAGACCGCCAACGTACCGACCGATTACCCGTACGAGCAGTTCAAGGACATCTACCGCTACGCCCACGAGCAGGGCCTGAAGGGTTGCACCACCTTCCGCTTCAACCCGGCTGCCTTCCAGGGCGTGCTGGTCAAGGAAGCGGATCTGGAAAACACCACCTACCGCTTCGAGCTGGAAGACGGCCAGACGGTAGAGGTCAAGGGCAACGAGCAGATCGAGTACGACGGCGAAATGCACACCGCCGCCAATCTGTTCGATGCACTGAAAGAAGGCTATTACGGCAAGTTCTAAGTGCCTTCATCGCCCTCCCTGCCGCGCGCTGGGAGGGCATGACGGTGGTTTTGCCGTCACCTTCATGTTGCGCGCTTGTTTCACGTTGCATCGGCTTCGATATAGCATCGCCACATTACAGACCCGATGCCCTTAGGAGGGCTTTATGAGCAATGGTAATGGTGTGACCGCGACCGTAACCCAGGTTGCCGAGAACGTGAAAGAAACCGTCAAGGAAACCGTCGCCCACGCCGGCGAGAGCATCGCGGCAACCGCCAGCGACGCCGTGGTCGCAGTGAAGGCCAGTGCAAAGAAGGTCGAGGCCGGCGCCAAGAAGCAGGTTGCCAAGGTCAAGAAAGCCGTCAAGAAGGCTGAAAAGGCAGTCAAGAAGGCTGAGAAGGTTGTCGCCAAGAAAGCCAGCGCGGCAAAGAAGGAAGTAAAGAAGAAGGTCGCCTCCGTCCGCCAGAAGCTGGAAGCCGCCAAGGCCAACGCCAAGGCTGAGGCCACCGAGCTGAAGAAGAAGGGCGCCGGCAAGCGCGCGGCGACCAAGAAGGCCATTGCCAAGGTCGAGAAGAAGGCCGCTACCAAGGTCGCCTCGGCCAAGAAGACGGTGAAGGCTGCAGAGAAGAAGGTCGCCAAGGCCGTCAGCAAGAAGGCTGCCGCCGCCAAAAAGTCGGTGAAGGCCACCGAGAAGAAGATTGCCAAGGCTGTCGTCAAGAAGACCACCGCTGCCAAGAAGGCAGTGAAGAAGGTCGAAAAGAAGGCCGCCAAGAAGGTCGCCGCCGTCAAGAAGACGGTGAAGGCCACTGAAAAGAAGGTCGCCAAGAAAGTAGCCGTCAGCAAGAAGACGGTTGCCAAGAAGGTTGCCCTGACCAAGAAGACCGTGGCCAAGAAGGCCGCTACCGCAAAGAAGACGGTTGCCAAGAAGGCCACCGCAGTAAAGAAGGCCGCCAAGAAGGCGACCCGCAAGTAAGCCGCACCGCGCACCCCGTCCCGCAAGGACGGGGTTGCTGCCACCTGCATCGCAGCACCACAACGTATAACCAGGATTCGTACCATGGCCGTCAAGATCGACAAGAAAATCAAGGGTTACTCCGTCGTCACCCCGGACGACAAAGCCCGTGAAGCAGCAGCGGCCAAGGCCCCGGCCACGGTGGCCCAGGACGAATCCACGATCGACAACATCGTGCACATGCACGAGCGCATCGAGCGCCCGGAAGTGCTGATCGGCAGCACCTACAAGATCAAATCACCGCTGGTGGAGCACGCTTTCTACGTGACCATCAACGACATCGTGCTCAACCAGGGCACCGAGCACGAGCTGCGCCGTCCGTTCGAGATCTTCATCAACTCCAAGTCGATGGAGCATTTCCAGTGGATCGTGGCGCTGACCCGCATCATGTCCGCCGTATTCCGCAAGGGCGGCGACGTCACCTTCATCGTTGACGAAATGAAGGCCGTGTTCGACCCGAAGGGCGGTTACTTCAAGGCCGGCGGCGTGTACATGCCGTCGCTGGTCGCCGAGCTCGGCTCCATCGTCGAAGAGCACATGAAGACCATCGGCCTGCTGCACGACCCGGAAATGAGCGCCCACCAGCGCGCCCTGATCGCCGAAAAGCGCAAGCAGTTCGAAGAACGCTCAAAAAAAAACAGTGAAGTAATCGCAGCACCGGCGCAAAGCGCCGCGCTCGCCCCCTCCCTTTCGCAAAGCGAAGGGGAGGGCCAGGGAGGGGTAGCTTCTGAGGTTTTCGTGCTTGAAGCCGACCCCGAAAGCGCCGACAACGGCAGCTTCCCAGCCGCCGCCACCATGTGCCACAAGTGCAGCACCAAGGCGCTTGTGATCATGGATGGCTGCCAGACTTGCTTGAATTGTGGATATAGCAAGTGCGGGTGACAGGCTTGGGATTTCGGTGAGAGGTTGGGCCAGGCGCATTATCGAGCCTGGCCCAACCTTTTTTGGGGAGTAAAAAACTAAGGATGGAGGAGTGGGTGTGTCGAATAAGGTGTCATTGTCGAGCGCGCAGATACTGGCATGGGGATCTGTGCTGCTGGGATTTGGGTTGGTTCAAGGTGTTATATACCTCAAATCATATTGGGGTCGCTTTCGTTTGGATCCGTTCCAGTTCGGAGATGCCAGTGGCTTAGCTGTGGTCGGAATGACCGCGGTCGGGGCAACTATTGCAATGATGTTCATCGCCGCATTGATTGGAAGTTCTTTGGGGAAAGAGATCGGTAGCTATCTAGAGGAGAGAAAGGTCCTGGCCGCTCTCGTCGTTTGCGCTTTTTCAGTGCTGCTGATAGCTCTTTGCCTTTTTGTTGATTTTGGTTGGTATCTAGTTGTCGGAATTCTAGCGACGTGGATATCGATCTGGATGGCATATCGGTCGCCCCGGATCCTCAAAATCATAGGCGATGCAGAGTTTCTGCCTTACGTTGCGTTTTCAATATTCTATGTTTCTCTCGGGGCCCACTACCTTGGTAAGCGGGAGGCCAATGATGTGGTTATGAGCCGGACAGGCATTCTGCTCGTCGCACCCTCTGCTGAGTTGAAAGGCCACAATTTCGCGGGAAGAATTGGTGACGTCTACGTGTTTTTCAATCCGACGGATGGTGGCGTTTCGTTGCTTCAAACGTCGGAAGTAGGGCGGCTCGTTCTAAAGACACGCAAGTGAGAGAGGTAGCCTGGGTAAGCACAGCGCACCCGGAGTGCAGCGACCAAGGGAAAACACGGGTCAGAGTAGGGTTTCCGCTCTGGCCCTTTGTTGTTAGATGTGCTTTGGATTGCCAGTATCAGCCGGACGAAGGGGAGCAGGTGCACTTCCGTTAAAGCAAGAAAGCTGGTTGCTTGTGGGAGCGGCGTAAGCCGCGAAGCTGACATTGCTGAAGCCCTCGGCATTTGTGTGATCTGATGATGTACGTGCTTCGCGGCTTACGCCGCTCCCAAAAATAGTCAATCTGCGCGAAAAAGATCGGAAAACAGGGTCAGAGTCGGGTTTCCGCTCTGGCCCTTTGTGGTTGTTGGCGACGAAGTAGTGTGGGTGTCGGCTCCCCTTGAACTCGGTCCATCGACTCTTACGGTCCCGGGTGCGCCCAGTTTGCCCTGGCTATAAAGGTGCATTTCTCCGGGGCAAATATTGGATATGATCCAGCGCCGAGTGCATTTCCAGATCCTTGGGGAAGGGGGTGATGGAGCCTCGGCATTCCATTTCAACCAGGGGGATGTATGCGGCATGTTCTTATCGCGCTGTTCGTAGTTTGCATGTTGCCTGCCTGTGTCAGCACAAAAACCGTCAAGGCGGATATGCCAACGCTGCAGCAGGCGAGGCATCAGACGGTGATCGTCAGCAAGCGGGAGTTGCCATCGTTTGGTGCGGTGACTGCCGGCAAGGCGGGGTTTGGCTTGATCGGTGCTGCCGCCATTATTTCCGCCGGAAATACGATTGTGAGAGAGAACCAGATCGAAGACCCGGCCGTAGCGATTGCGGATGGACTCAGTCGGGCGCTGGCGGAGAAATTGTCCGTGCCAGTGCGCTTGGCGGATGGCCTGCTGGACTCGACCAATCCTGCTGCGATGGCCAAGCAATACCCCGGCGCGGGTTTGCTGCTTGATGTCCAGACCGTCAACTGGAGCTTTGCGTACTTCCCGACCGATTGGAACAACTATCGGGTCATCTACAGCGTGAAACTGCGTTTGATCGATACGCGCACGGGCAAGCTTGTGGCGGAGGGTTTCTGCGCGCGGGTCCCGGAGTACAGCGATGACGCACCCAGCCACGAGCAGTTGCTTGGAAACAGCGCCGCCGAGCTCAAGGCGCGCTTGAAGCGTTCCGGTGAACAGTGCCAGGAAGAGCTGAAGTCGCAAACACTGGGCTTGACCTGATCGAGCTTGATCAGCGGCGGTAGTCTGGAGCCAAGGCGAGGTTTTCGCTCTGGCTCAACGCGTAGGGATCGGGATCAGAGTCGGCGTTTCTGTTCTGGCCTTCGTTCGCTAGGTGCTGCTGGCTTTATGGAATCAGCTGGATTTACTGCAGCAGGTGCGCGATGGTCCACGCCTTGGAGCTGATGAATCGTAAAGAAATTATCGACTTGTAGCCCTGTCGTTGAAGGTAATTTCTAACTTTATCAATGGATTGAAGTATTTCTCGGCTGGCAGTATCGTTTCTTGAATCGTAAAGAAATGAGCGCTGATCATGGCCCGTCCTTCCTCAGCCAGCGTCCTGCAGCTGCTTGATCTGCTTCAGAGCGGTGATCCGGTGCCGGCCGGCGAGTTGGTCGAAAAGCTGGCCGTCTCCCGTCCCGTCCTGTCGCGTTTGGTAGCCGAAGCCGGTGATCAGGTGCGCCGGGTTGGCAAGGCGCGCGCAACGGCCTACGTAGCCACGGCTCTGGTCCGGCCGAACACGTGGCCGCTTTACCGGATGGGCCCGGACGCCAACATGGAAGAGTTGGGCAGCTTGCACGCGCTGCGTGGAGACAGCTTCCTTTTTGAACCTACGGGCGATCATCCGAACCTCATGCGACAAGTGGATGGCCCGGCGGGCTACTTCCCTGGGCTGCCCTGGTTTCTGGATGACGTGCGCCCGCAAGGTTTCCTCGGCCGTTCCATGGCGCATCGATTGGGTCGGGCATTGGGTGTGCCCGTGGACCTGAAGAGCTGGCAGTCGCGCGACAATCTGCTCGGCATCCTGCATGGCGGCACCAGTGTCGGCGACCTGCTGTTGGGGCAGGCCGCCATCGACCGTGCGTTGCTGGATGTGGATGCGCCACCGGATCGGGTGGACATGGGCAGCCGGCACGAGGTCTACGCCATACGCGCCAGGGACGCCCTCGATGGCGAGGACGTAGGCTCATCTCCAGGTGGCGAGCAGCCCAAGTTCACGGCCACCGTTGTTACCGCTACTGGTCGCTACGCTGCGTTGGTCAAGTTCGCACTGCCATCGTTGAACCCGTTGGGTGCACGTTGGGCGGATCTGCTCATCTGTGAGCATCTGGCGTTGGCCACGCTGCGCGAGGCAGGCTTTCCGGCTGCCCGCACGCAGTTGCTGCGCAGCGACGAACACGTATTCCTTGAAGTAGAGCGGTTTGACCGCACTGCGGACGTATTGGGCAGGCGCGGTTTCGTTTCGTTGTTGGCGCTGGGTGCAGCCTTCATCGGTGAGGGACCGCGCGACTGGGGTCTGGCCGGGGAACAGCTCGTTGGTGAGCGACTGGTCAGCCGCGACACCGCCCAGAACATGGCGCGGTTGCATTGGTTCGGCAGATTCATCGGCAATACCGACATGCATCTCGGCAACATCGGTTTCCAGTTGGTCGACAGTGGCCTGCTGCCTCTGTGCCCGGCTTACGACATGTTGCCGATGTATATGGCCCCATCTGCGCAGAGCGGAAATGTTCGCGTACCCGCACTGATAAGCATCAATGCGCCCAGCAGGGCCGGGCCAGCGGCATTCATTGCGTGGGCTGCGCAGTTGGCCGTGCAGTTCTGGCAGCAGGTTGCGGATGCAGAGGTTGCCTTGGATATTCAGGCCATGGCTCGGCAGAACATCGAGGTGGTCCGCCGCTACGCCCAGCGCTTCGGCAGCTGAAAGAAAACCGGGGTCAATTCAGGGTCGGGTTTTTGCACTGGCCCTTGGTTGACAGGTGGGCTTGGGTCGCCCGATATCCGCAGGTTCTGCGTTGAGGGGGGCGACCTCAGCGAAGAGAACTCTGGCGTTTGACAGTCATGGTCTCGAGCTGGATTATTGTCGGCTGATCGCTTTTACGGCGAAAGGTTGCCTAATGGGCAGGTTGCGTTCGCGGCATCATCGGTACATGCATTGAAAAAGTTCTATAACAAGTGAAGGGGGAAGTGTGAAGAAGTTTCTGAAATGGATTTTTATTGCTTTCGTGGGTCTCATTGCACTGGGAATGATCATTCAGGCGACGAAGTCGCCCGAGCAGAAGGCCGCTGAAGCTGCTGAGCGCGAGAAGCTGGCCGCAGAGCGTGCTGACAAGAAGAAGGAAGAGGCTGCGCGAGTTGAAGCAGCAAAGGCCGCCAACCCGCAAGCTGAGACCGTTAAGCAGGATGGTGCTGCGGCTGGCGCGAAGAACGAAAATGCCATGGTGGATAGCCTGACCGGGCCTCAGAAGAATGCGTCCCGTTCTGCGGAGCAATACCTGAGCATGGCAGGGTTCTCGCGGAACGGACTTATTCACCAACTCTCGGCAGATGCTGGAGAGGGTTACAGTGTTGCCGATGCCACTGTTGCGGTGGATAGCCTGAATGCTAATTGGGATGAGCAGGCCGTTAGGTCCGCACAGCAGTATCTCAGCATGCAGGGTTTCTCCTGCAAGGGGCTCATTGAGCAGCTCTCGTCGAGTGCTGGCGAGAAATACACTGTGAGCCAAGCGACTCACGGCGCACGTCAAGCGGGTGCTTGCAACTAATAGTTGCCTTGGCTTGAATAAGGGGGGGCGGATTCGGATTCCGGCTCCGCCCCTTTTTTTGGAAGAAGGGAATTACCAAGGCATGCTTGGTCACTTCAGAGTCGGGCTTCCGCTCTGGCGAGCGTGACGACTGGATGTGATCGGCCTTGTCAGAGTCGATGGAAGTCAAGTGCAGTCGCGCAGGTTGATTGGTCGGAATTCCACTGTTCCTCACGCTCTACTGCGTTCTTGAAGCGCACCGCGAATGTTCTGGACAGCAGCCAAGAATGCGTCCTGATGATGCGACCAGCGGAGTTGGGTGAAAGTCAGGAGCGCAGGCCAAGCCAATGCTCTGTCTTGTCGCCCCAGTCCTCAGTGATTAGATACCCGCTGGGTAAATCCGGCATCACGCCAACTTGCGCACCCATGTATCCGACGGTTTCAGGAACGCTCCATCGATACCCAGCAACCGCATCAGCGGAACCGGCTTGCCGCTGCGGTTGTCGAGCAGTTGCGAGTGGCGTTCGCCGCACTGGTAAAGATGCTGTTCGCCCCACTGGCGCAGGGCAACCAGAATGGGGAACAGGCTCTCGCCCTTGGGCGTGAGCACGTACTCCTGATAGGCGGTGCCGTCCGATGCGGCGTGCAGCTGCAGGATGTCTGCGTCCACCAGCTTGCGCAGGCGGTCGGTAAGGATGTTGCGGGCCACGCCCAGGCCGCGCTGGAAGTCGCCAAAGCGGCGCACTCCGTCGAATGCGTCGCGCAGGATGAGCAGTGACCAGCGGTCGCCAACAAGGTCGAGGCTGCGTGCCACGGGGCAAGGGGAGTCGTTTTCTGGGCTGCGGCGGGACATGGTGGCTCCTGTGGCTGCGCCCATTGTAGTTGCATTTTAAAACTACTGTCCGCTAGCATCTATCTGGTTGCTATTTGCAACTGGACTGGGTCGGTCGTGAATTTGCCTTTGGAAAGCTCCCTGGAACACCGCGAGGCCACCACGCAGGCGCCGGGCGATGCGCTGCCGGCAGGTCTGGTATGGCTTTTCGCGATCGCCAGCGGGCTGTGCGTGGCCAATGTGTATTACGCGCAGCCCTTGCTGGACCTGCTGGCGGCATCACTGGGCATCAGCCTGGCTGCTGTCGGCAGCGTGGTGACTGCAACCCAGATAGGCAGCGCCTTGGCCTTGCTGCTGCTCGTGCCATTGGGCGACAGGCTGGAGCGGCGCCGCTTGATGCTGACCCAGCTGCTGGCCTTGGTGGTCGCGCTGCTGTGGGTGGCCTGGGCGCAGTCATCGTTGCTGTTGTTGGCGGGCATGCTGGCGATTGGTCTGCTCGGCACCGCGATGACGCAGGGACTGATTGCCTATGCCGCCAGTGCTGCTGGCGACAACGAGCGCGGGCGGGTAGTCGGTGCCGCGCAGGCAGGTGTGTTCATCGGCCTATTGATGGCGCGGGTGGTTGCTGGCGGCATCGCCGATCTGGGCGGCTGGCGTAGTGTCTATGTCGTTTCCGCACTGGTGATGTTGCTGCTGGCAGGCTTCCTCTATCGCAGGCTTCCGCGCCTGCCCGCGACCGCGGAGACAACGAGCTACGTGCAGCTGATTGCTTCCATGGCTCGACTGTTGCGACACGATCGGGTGCTGCAGATCCGTGGAGTATTGGCATTGTTGATGTTTGCGGCATTCAACATCTTCTGGAGTGCGCTGGTGTTGCCGCTGAGTGCGCCGCCTTTTGGCTACTCGCATACGGCTATTGGTGCATTCGGACTGGTTGGCGTGATCGGTGCGCTGGGTGCCACTGGTGCGGGCCGATGGGTCGATCGCGGGCGAGGTCAAACCGTCACCGCGATGGCCTTGTTGGTGTTGCTGCTCGCCTGGTGGCCGCTGTCGTTGATGCCAGTATCACTGTGGGCACTAGCCGCCGGCATCGTGCTGCTGGATCTGGGCGGGCAGGCACTGCACGTGAGCAACCAGAGCATGATTCTCCGCGAGCAGTCACAGGCACATAGCCGACTGGTTGGGTTGTACATGCTGTTCTATGCGGTCGGTAGCGGGGCGGGCGCGATTGCCACGACGGCAACGTACGCTCGGGCTGGCTGGAGTGGCGTCTGCATGCTGGGCGCAGCGACCTGTGGCGCTGCCGGAGTGCTCTGGCTTGTCACTCGGCGCTACATGCCTGAGCAGCTGCAGTAGCGAACAGCATTACTCAATGGGTGGATGCAGTGGCCCGGGCGCGTGGCGCCTACCCGGGCCACAACAGCGAAGCTTCAGTGCGTAAATCGGTACGTTGGACGGAGTGGTATCGACCTCAGTTGCCAACACCAATCTGCTTCATGAAAGCGGCGTTGTCCCAGTACAGGAATTCCTCGGTCATCTGCCCCTGTGCATTCCAGTGCCCAATGGTGACCATCGGCAGGCGATACTTCTTGTTGGTGGGCTGGATCACGGTGCCGTCGCCCAACACCATCGGCTTGCTGAAGGTGCCTTCGATGAAGCCAGCGACGGCTGTCCACTCGGCATTGGCCGAGCCGAAACGCACCGGGTGCTCGGTGATCCGGTTGTCGGGTGCGAAGGTCCACATGAAATCCAGCTCCTTGATGTGGTCGGGCAAGCCGGTGGTGGTGTGGCCGTCCGGGTAGTGCACGACGATGTCCTTGGCGTGACTCAGGTGCAGATCGTCCCATTGCTGCTTTGTGTAGACGCGGAAATCCAGGTCATCGAAGGTGGCCAGGTTTCTGGCCAAGGCCGGCGGCATTCCCTGCACTGCGGGTGTTGCTTCGCCCACCTTGCTGGGGGGCCAGCTATTGGTTGGTGGCTCTGCAGCATGTGCAGTCACAACCGTGGTGAGTGCAACGGAAACAGCGAAGGCGATTCGTTTAACGGCATTCATTGAACGGCTCCTGCAAGGTGTGTGCTGAGGTAACGACGTTCGTGGTGTTCCAACCGTCGCCGCAAAAGCCGACTGGGCAGGCTGGAAGTTGAGGAAGAATGAGCCGCACCTGGTTTTGAGTGTGTGAAGCGGCCAGGGTGCAGGATTTCGTCTTCTTGCCGCTTCACGTATCGGTATTGTTGCCAGCCCCGCGCATTCAATTTCAGGAACCAGAAGCTACAATCGGCCGATTCCCACTGCGTGACCGGGAACTACATGGATGCAACGTACTGATTACTTGGGGTGGAACATGAAAGTCCGGATTTTTGGAGTGTCGTTGCTTGTTGGCCTGCTGCTGGGTTGCAAGCAGATGCCAGCAGGTGAAGCTGAGGGCATCGCTGCTGCAACTACGGTGCCCGAGTCGCCCGTCAAGCCCGGTGCAGATCCTGCCGGTGAAATCGTGGACACCGAGTCCTCCCCCTATGAAGAGGGCGACCCCGAGGGCGATGCCCCGACGCCCGCGGCTTTCGATCACGAGCCCAGCTGCGAGGAAAACCCGCTGGCGACGCACTTCTTTACCCTTGTGGGTGGCAATACCGTGGACAACTGCGGACGTGCCGATCCCAAGGTGACTGCAGCATTCGATGCGCTGCTGAAAGAGGCCGCACAGGGCGACATCGCCGATCCGGAGGCGCCATCGCAGCGCGACCGGCTGCTCAGTGGCCCCAGCGCACCCGGTATGCCAAAGGCGCTTGGTAGCGAGACATGGTGGTTCTACACCGCGTGTCAGGCGCATCAGTGCGACACGCAGCAGCTGGCAATGCTCTACCAGCCCGGTCAGGGCAAGATGGTTGGTCGCTTGGTATCGCGTTGCAAAGTGTGGTGGTTGGGAAGTCCGACAGCCGAGCAGCGTGCGCTGATCGATGAAACCAAGCCGGTGGATCCTGCGCTGCTGAAGGATGATGCGCCGTGCGAGGAAGAAGGCTGAGCGAAGCAGGCCTGGATGCGCCCGTGATTCGTACCTGGGATATGCGCATCAAGTTCGCGGAGCTATTGAATAGCGTTTGTTGGAGCGGTGTAAGCCGCGGTGCCGGGAACCTGTGTGGACCTGTGGGCTGTGCAATTGCATCTTGCACGCGGCGTTTGGAACCGTAGCTTCGCGGCTTACGCCGCTCCTACAAGAGCGGTCACGTCATTGCCGCGCAGCGTGCAGATTGTAGGAGCGACGTCAGTCGCGAAGCTGGGAATCCTTGCGAACCTAAGAGGTATGCAATTGCAGAGATCCTTGGGCTTTTGGGTTCTTTGGCTTCGCGGCTTACGCCGCTCCTACAAAAAGCGGGATCAGCCCGCAGCGTTATACGGCGGGTAGTCGATATAGCCCTTGCCATTGCCGCCATAGAAGGTGGTCGGGTCGGCCTTGGCAAGCGGGTAGCCGTTGCGCAGACGCTCGACCAGATCCGGGTTGCTGATGAATGGTACGCCAAAGCCAACCAGGTCGATCTGGCCTTGGTTGATCAGCTGCTGGGCTGAGTCGCGGTTCAGTCCACCGGCAAGAATCAAGGTGGTTTCCGGCAGCTTGCTCTTGATGGTCTTGAGCAACGCGTTGAAACCGGCCTGGCCTGACTCGCTGCTTGAATAGCCGGCCTGGTTCATCAGGTGTACGAAGCTGAGTTTGCGCTTGCCGATGGCGTCGGTCAGTGCAGTGTAGGTCTCATCGGTCTGCGGGTAGGCCGGCATGTCGAAGATGTTGCCGTACGGCGAGAGGCGGATGCCGGTGCGGTCAGCGCCAATGCGAGCGACGATGGCGTCAATGACTTCCAGCGTGAAGCGGATGCGGTTCTCCAGCGTATTGGCCGAGTATTGATCGCAGCGATCGTTAACCAGTGGGTTGAGGAACTGCTCGTGCAGGTAGCCGTTGGCGCCGTGGATTTCCACGCCATCAAAACCTGCATCGATCGCGTTCTGCGCGGCCTGGGCAAAGTCGTTCACCACCCGCGCTACTTCTTCGGTGGTCAGCTGGCGCGGTGCCGGCGGGTCGACCATATCGGGCACGCCTTGCTCGTTGTAACCAAAGGCCTTGGAGTTGGCAGGCTGCTTGCTGCTGGCACTCACCGGTGCGCGGCCGTCGGCCTGGATGGACGGGTGTGACATACGGCCGACGTGCCACAACTGCGCGACGATCTTGCCGCCGAGCGCGTGTACCGAGTTGGTGGTCAGGCGCCAACCTTCGATCTGCTCTGGCGTATAGATGCCGGGATTGAACAGGTAGCCCTGGCCTTCGCGCGAGATCGGCGTGCCTTCGCTGACGATCAGGCCGGCGCTGGCGCGTTGGGCGTAGTACAGGGCCACGCGCTCGTCGGCGATGTCGTCCGCTGCGCGCGAGCGGGTCATCGGCGCCATGACGATACGATTGGAAAGGGCGGTTCCAGCAAGCTTGTACGGTTCGAAAAGCGAGGTCATTTCAGTGTTCCGGGAAAGCGATTGGGGGAGGGCATGGCCTGATAGCTGCGGCCCGGCGGCTGCCAAGCCGCTGACCCTGAAGACATGGGCATGCGCGCTGGTGCTCACAACGCGCTGAGATGGAAAGCAGAGTTGCGGTTTGCGGAATGCTCCGGATTTCCGACCGCACCTGTTTGCGGATGAAGCGTAGGTTCAGGTCGGACGGTAAGCAGCGAGAGATGAAGCCGAGTCGTTTTTTTTAGGAGCGGGGGGGGGGGCGCGGCGGCCGGGGGGGGGGGGCCCCACCAGAGGGGGGGGGGGGGGGGTGGGGGGGGGGGGGGGGGGGGGGGGGGGGGGGGCGGCGGGGGGGGGGGGGGG
>NZ_JBRREI010000075.1:0-19177 GCF_056760195.1 Stenotrophomonas sp. STEN020 | reverse complement strand
CGGCGTCCCTCCCCGCCCGGCTTGCTCGCCATTATCTCTGGGTCGCCGGTGCGGCTCGGGTGTCTGGTTGATCCTGTCCCCCGCCGGCCCCCCGCCGGCCCCCCCCCCACTACGCCGTCATTACGGTTTTGGCTCAGCGCGGATCATCAACAGCGGCAAGCCAGTCTCTGGCTGCACCTGCTGCTGGGTTTTCACGCCATCCAGCGATTGCTTGAGCGTGTCCAGTGCCGGGTCAACGCCGCGCAATGGCCGCCACATGCCGAACAGCTTCAGGTGGCGCTGATAACGCAGGGTCTGCGCGCTGCCCAGCCATACCGGTGCTTGCCCAGGTTGCAGTTGGACGGTGGAAGGCCACAGCCGCAGCGCATGGATTTCATCCGGACGCGCGCCCGGATGCAGCATCAACAGGGCTTCGACGTTGGTATCCAGCGTTGCTGGCAGTACCGGCACCTGCTGCGGAGTGGCCTTCATGTCCAGCATCATCAGCGCCTGCTGCCAGCCAGCCTGGGGCTGCCGGGTCCAGCCATTGCGTTCGAGCTGCTGCTGCAGGGCCGGCAACGGCCCGGCGACCTGTACATCCAGCGGCCAGCGCTGATCGTCGTCGAAATCATTGCGGCGGGCGGGCAGCTCGTGCCAACCGTCCTGCCACCAATGTGAGGCGTCCATCTGCACGATGCTGGCTGCCGCGGGTTCGAACTTGGCCAGTTTGGCCGGCACATTGCGCGGTGCATACCAAAGCCCGGCGATCACGAACACGCCGTAGAACAACCATGCCACCGGCTTGACCCAGAACGAGCGGTTGAAGCGGCGGCGATAAGCCACGCCCAGCACCAGCAGCCAGAACACACCGAACAACATGCCGCCGATCACATCGCTGAGCCAGTGCGCACCCAGATAGATGCGGGCAAAGCCAATTACCGTAACCACCGCGCCGGAAAGCAGATACGGCCAGACGCGGGTGCGCCCCGGTAGCTCGCGGCCGATCAGCACGGCAAAGAAGCCGAAGGTGATGGTGGCCATGGTCACCGCCACCGACGGGAAGCCGAAGCCGCTGCTGGCGGCCGGCGGCCGCACCACATCGACGGTGGCACCCAACAGCTTGGTCAGCGCGAGGCCGAAGGCCAGTGCTGCCAGCCAATGGAATACGGCCATCCAGCGCCGCCGCCAGGCCAGGTAACCCATGCCCGCGGCAATGGCCGGCAACAACACCTGCCAGTCGCCCAGCGAGGCCAGCGCGGCCATCGGGTAGTCGGCTAGTGGGTTGCGCAGGGCAAGCATCAAACGGTGCACGGCCAGGTCCAGGGCCAGCGGTTCGCCGTGGCCGACCACCACCATCAGCAGGGCGAACCAACCCCAGCCCAGCACCAGCAACATCAGCGCCAGCATGGCCAAGGGCACCGATTCGCGGCGTTTGGGATCGAACAGGTCGCTCAGCGAGTGGCCGATGAAGCGCGGGTGGCGGTGCGACCAGGCCAGCAGGCGGGCCAGCCAGCCGTCCATGCGTGTTGCCGACCAGCGGTAGCTGTAAAGCACGATCGCCCACACCAGGCCCAGCAGGGTGCCGAGCAGGGCAACCACCAGGAACAGGCGCCCGGCCACCGCAGCTACGGCGTCATAGGCCTGGCCCAGCGCCCAGCCGGGCAGCAGGAACAAGACGGCCCAGGACAAGCAGGCAAGGCCGCTGGCCTTGAGATAGCTGGTGAAGCGCATGTTGGCCATGCCGGCGATGGCCGGGACAAATGGCCGGATCGCACCCACGTAGCGGGCGATCAGGATGCTTTTGAAGGCATTGCGGCGGAACATGACTTCGCCACGGTCCAGCAGCTGTGGGTAACGGCTGAACGGCCATACGCCACGCAGGCGGTCACCCCAGCGGCGGCCCACCCAATAGCTCAAACCGTCGCCAGCAAAGGCGCCCAAGGTGGCGCATATCACCGCATAGGCGCCGGACAACTCGCCCATGCCGATCAATACACCTACCGCGATCATCAGCGGCAAAGCCGGCACGATGGCACCAAGGATGATCACGGCATCGCAGAAGGCGATGGCGAAGATCGCCAGGCCAGCAAGGACGGGATTGGCGGCGATCCACGCAAGCGTGGCGTCGATCCAGGAAGAATTCATCGGCCGATTATAAAGGGAAGCCCGAGTCAGACCGATGGCAAGGGCATAGGTTCAGTCAATTGCAGTGACACTTGTTCACCTGCGATGCCACTCAGTGAATGGCGCGCTGGCGACTAGAATGTCGGCATGACTGACTCTTCCCCCGCATCTGTCACCGCGCTGAAAGCTGACAGCTTCGGACGAATCCTGTTGATTGAAAGCCCGCAGGGGCGCTTCGTGCGCCGCGATCTGGGGGCGACGCCCTTGTGGCTGCGGTTGCCGGCCTGGTGGCTGGCGCGGCGTGAAGCCCGCGCACTGGCCAAGCTCGATGGCATGGAGGCGACGCCGCGGCTGCTGGCCTGGGATGGGCACTGGTTGGACCGCAGCTATATGGAAGGTGCGGCCATGTACCAACGCCCGCCGCATGGCGACCTGGCCTATTTCCGCGCGGCGCGGCGCTTGCTGCAGCGCGTGCACCGGCACGGCATCGCCCATAACGACCTGGCCAAGGAAGCGAACTGGCTGGTGCGCGAGGACGGTTCCCCGGCGCTGATCGACTTCCAGCTGGCGGTATGTGGCAACCCGCGCTCGCGCTGGATGCGGTTGTTGGCGCGCGAGGACCTGCGCCACCTGCTCAAGCACAAACGCATGTACTGCCGGCAGGCGCTGACCCCGGTTGAGCTGCGCCTGCTCAAGCGGCACTCGTGGGTCCGCGAGCTGTGGTTTGCCACCGGCAAGCCGGTTTACCGCTTCGTGACCCGACGCATCCTGCATTGGGAAGACAACGAAGGGCAGGGGCCGAAGCCTTGAGTAGTGGTGTGCGGGCGCGGGAGGTAGAGATTTCTGCGGCCAGGTTGCTGCACCCGCTGCTGCCAGGCAGTCATTTCGCACATGCATCCCGGATCAATCTGGTGCGCCGGCCGGACAGTGCCGTACAGGCCTATCTGGATATCGCCCGGCAGGTGCCGGGCTGGTTTGATGGCCTGATGCGGCTGCGAAATGCCGGCATGCGCCTGCTGGGAATGAAGCACCTTGGCGCGATCCGCAGCGTGCCAGCGCGTGCTCCGGAAGGGCTGGCGGTCGGCGACAGGCTCGGGATATTCACCGTGCGGGCGCTGACCGCCGATGGCATCGTGCTGGGCGACAGCGACCGTCATCTGCGGGTGGAACTGGCAGTAGAGCTTGGCCCCGGCCACGACAGCTGCGAGCTGCAGGTGAGCACCGTGGTTCACCTGCACCGGCCGTTCGGGCGGCTGTACATGTTGCCGGTAGCGCCCTTGCACCGGGTCATCGTGCCGCGTCTGCTGGAGAGCCATGCGCGGCGCATGGTGGAGCCCGGGCGGGGTTGAGCTGCTACCCCGGCAATCTGCGCAGGCTCAGCGCAGTTCCAGCAACTGCTTGCCTTTGAAGCTGCGCGTGCTGTCGAAGTCATAACCGATGGTCACCTGCCCATCATCGGCACAGGCATGGCAGCTACGCAGCGGCGTGGTGAACCGCAGGCGCACACCGCCATCAGGCAGGGCTTCAGTGCCCGCGGCCAACGCAGGTGCGAACGGGCCGGAGTCGGGGTGTTTGCTGGCGAACGCTTTGTAGGCATCCGAGCCGCGTGCCGCGTCGTCCAGCACTTCTTCGTCCACGTCGACGGCATGGCCATTGGCATCGACCAGCCAGGTGCCCTCGTTGGTATTGGCGCGGAACGGGAACTCCAGTGTGGCCACGCCGATGCCTTCGACGTTCTTCCATGCGCTGACATAGCCGGGCTTGCCCTGCGCGGACAAGGTGCTGGCAGCTGTCAAAGCCGCCGGCGAAGCACCGCCGCTGCGCATCACCTGCAGCAGGCAGTTGTCGGCTGCTGCGTCGGTACGACAGGATTCGGTCGATCCTGTCCATACTGCGTCGGGACCGATTCGGGCGGCTTCTTCGCTCAGCCCCGTGGTCTGCGTGGTGACATCCTTGGCCGCCGCAGGTACTTCGGCAGCTGGGTGTGGCTTCTGGCAGGCCACAAGCCCAAGGGCAAGCAGCAGCGGAGCAGTCAGGTGCAGTGTCTTCATCGGGAGTCCTTGCGCGATATCCAAACAGTATCGGCAAGTCATATGAACCCTGAGTGTCGAACCTCCAGTAAACCGCAGGACTGTGCGTGGATGCTGGTATCGGCATAATGCGGATTGCTTTCTTACCGGTTCCGGAGTGCATATGAGCAGCTTGCGAGGCAAGACCCTTTTCATCACCGGCGCCTCCCGTGGCATCGGCCTGGCCATCGCCCTGCGTGCCGCACGCGACGGTGCCAACGTCGCCATCGCCGCCAAGTCGGCGGTCGCCAATCCCAAGCTGCCGGGCACCATCCATACCGCTGCCGAGGCCGTCAATGCAGCAGGCGGGCAAGGGCTGGCGCTGAAGTGCGACATCCGCGAAGAAGACCAGGTCAATGCGGCAGTGGCTGCAACCGTGGACACCTTTGGTGGCATCGACATCCTGGTCAACAACGCCTCGGCGATCTGGCTGCGCGGCACCCTGGATACGCCGATGAAGCGTTTCGACCTGATGCAGCAGGTCAATTCGCGCGGCAGCTTCCTGTGCGCGCAGGCCTGCCTGCCGCACCTGCTGCAGGCGCCGAACCCGCACATCCTCACCCTGGCACCGCCGCCCAGCCTCGACCCGAAATGGTGGGGCCCGCACACCGGCTACACCCTGGCGAAAATGGGCATGAGCTTTGTCACCCTGGGCCTGGCAGCTGAGTTCGGTCGCAAGGGCGTTGCCGTCAATGCGCTGTGGCCGCGCACGGTGATTGCTACCGACGCGATCAACATGATTCCGGGCGTGGATGTGGGTGGTTGTCGCAAGCCGGAGATCATGGCCGATGCCGCACACGCGGTGCTGACCCGTACCGCGGCCGGCTTCAGCGGACAGTTCCTGCTGGATGATGAGGTGCTGGCCGAAGCAGGCATCACTGATCTGTCGGGCTATGCGATGGACCCGACGCGTCCGCTGATGCCGGATCTGTTTCTCTGATTGCTTCCCCAAGGAGGGAAGGCTTCACCTGTAGTGGCGAGCGTGGCGCGGCACTACGCATCACCCGTTTCGCGGTTCACACCGGCCCCACAGTCCCTACTAAACCGATCAATGCTCGATGTGCTCCGGCAGCACATGCCCGCAGCGATTGCAGTACTGCGCCTTGAACTCGTGCCCCTCATGCCCGCAGACCGGGCAGCCGCGGTTGTCGTGGCGGTTTTCGCGCAGCATGTTGCCGGCAAGCTCGGCGGTGTAGATGCCGGTTGGCACGGCCAGGATGCTGTAGCCGATCAGGATCAGTACCGAGGTGATGAAGCGGCCCAGCGTGGTGTGCGGGACGATGTCGCCAAAACCCACCGTTGCCATCGTCACCACCGCCCAGTACATGCTGGCGGGGATGTTGCTGAAACCGTATTGCGGGCCTTCGACCACGTACATCAGCGCGCCGGCGATGATGGCGATGGTCACCACCATCGACAGGAACAGCAGGATCTTGCGGCGGCTGCGCCATAGCGCCGCCATCAGTACGCCGCTTTCCTCGATGTAGCGGGTCAGCTTGAGGATGCGGAATACCCGCAGCAGGCGCAGCACGCGCACCACCAGCAGGCTCTGCGTGCCGGGGATGAAGAAGGAAATGTAGGAAGGCAGAATCGCCAGCAGGTCGATGATCCCCCATATGCTGAACGCATAGCGCAGCGGCCGCCGCACCACCAGCAGGCGCAGCACGTACTCGGCGGTGAACAGCAGGGTGAAACCCCATTCGACGATGTAGAAGCCGGTGGCCCAGGCCACGTGGATGCGCTGCACGCTGTCGAACATCACCACCAGCACGCTGGCGAGGATGGCCCAGACCAGCAGCAGGTCGAACCGGCGCGAGGGCGGGGTGTCGGTGCGGTGGATGATGTCGAACCAGCGGCGGCGCCAACCGCTGTCGGTGGCCGGGTTCAGTTGGGGGGCAGAGAACAGTCGCATGTGCCCATTGTGCCGCAGGCCCACGGAATGGAGGACAATGCACCGTTCACACCCACTGATCTGGAACGCCATGACCGCTGTCGTCGAGCCGCTGTTGTCCCTGTCCAATTACTACCTGCCGGTCTACCGCCCGCGCCAGCTGGTGCTGGAGCGAGGCCAGGGCGCGCGACTGTGGGATACGCAGGGCCGCGAGTTCATCGACCTGGCCGCCGGCATCGCGGTGTGCAGCCTGGGCCATAACAACCCGGACCTGAAGGCGGCGCTGTTCGAGCAGGCTGACAAGTTGTGGCATACCAGCAACATGTTCTACAGCGAGCCGCCGCTGCATCTGGCGCAGGAGCTGGTGGACGCCTCGCGCTTCGCCAAGCGCGTGTTCCTGTGCAATTCCGGCGCCGAAGCCAACGAAGTGGCGATCAAGCTGGTGCGCAAGTGGGCCAGCGCCCAGGGCCGTGGCCCGGAGAAGCGTTTCATCGTGACCTTCCGTGGCAGCTTCCACGGCCGCACTCTGGCTACGGTCACCGCTACCGCCCAGCCGAAGTACCAGGAAGGCTACGAGCCGCTGCCCGGTGGCTTCCGCTATGTCGATTTCAACGACGTCGCGCAGCTTGAAGAGGCGATGGCCGGAGGCGATGTTGCCGCGGTGATGTTCGAGCCGGTGCAGGGCGAAGGCGGGGTAATGCCAGCCAGTGCCGAGTTCATGCGCCGCGCCCGCGAGCTGTGCGATCAGCACGACGCGCTGATGGTGCTGGATGAAATCCAGGTCGGCATGGGCCGTACCGGTGAGCTGTTCGCGCATTGGAACTGGGGCGTGACCCCGGACATCGTCACTCTCGCCAAGGCGCTGGGCGGCGGTTTCCCGATCGGCGCGATGCTGGCCGGTCCCAAGGTTGCCGACGTGATGAGCGTTGGCGCGCATGGCAGCACCTTCGGCGGCAACCCGCTGGCGGCGGCGGTTGCCCGCGTGGCGCTGCGCAAGTTGTCGTCCGACGAGATCAAGGCCAATGTCGTGCGCCAGTCGGCCGCGCTGAAAGCCGGTCTGGAAGCCATCGGCGAAGAGTTCGGCGTGTTCGAGCAGGTGCGTGGCATGGGCCTGATGCTGGGCGCGGTGCTCAAGCCTGACTACGTGGCTGACATCGGCGTGCTGCTGGATCTGGCGGCTGAAAAGCAGGTGCTGATCCTGCAGGCCGGCACCAGCGTGCTGCGTTTCGTGCCGGCGCTGAACATCACCGATGAAGAAGTGGCCGAAGGCCTGAAGCGCGTGCGCGAGGCGATTGCAGCTTATATGGCGTCGCATAAGTAAGTTAGGTTTTTCGTCGACCGAAGAGCTTCCCCTCATCCGCCCTTCGGGCACCTTCTCCCGCAGGCGGGAGAGGGGAAGGGGCATGGCTTACGGCTAGCTGGCGCAGTCGCCGCCCCCCTCGCAATAACCATCACTCCCTTCTCCCGCGCGCGGGAGAAGGTGCCCGAAGGGCGGATGAGGGCAGGGTGTGCGCAGCACGCTGCTTCTCACCCCAAGCAGTGATTCCGCTTCAACAAGCGGCGCAGCGACTGCGCATGAAAAGCGGTATCGGCATGCAGTCCCGCCTCGCGAGCGCCCTGCACATTGCGGAACAGATGGTCGACGAACAGGCTGCGTCCGGGTGCCGAGCCAAGCGCCGCACAGGCCGCAAGATACGCTGCTGGGTCCGGCTTGCGTACGCCCAGCGCCGCGCTGCACAGCACACGACGGCCGCCCAGCAACTGCTCGATCACCGGCCGGGTCAGCAGGCCATTGTTGGTCAGTACCGCAACTTGCACATCCGCATGCACGCGCTCCAGCACCGCCATGCAATCGCTGCGCAGCTTGCTGGCAGCGAGCCGTGCAGCGTGCCAGTGCGCCGCGTCCAACGTGCTGCCCAAGCGTTGATTCAATGCCTGCAACAATTGCTCACCATCCAGTTCACCGCGGGCATGGGCGAATTCAAGCCCGTCCGTGCGCAACGCCGCGTCAACCTGCTCAGGCGTGCAGCCGGCAGCGTCGGCAAGCTGGCGCAGATGGATACGGTGATCGTAGTCGGCCAGCAGGCCGTCGAAATCCAGCAGTAGTGCGTGTGGTCGTTGCATTGGTGGCAAGGCTGGGGCGGGCTTGCAGTATCGCTGGCATGGCATCGGTGTGCAGCCTGCGACATCGCGTCACAGGTGAAATCAGCCAAATTTGCCTAGAATCAGGACACTTTGGTTGTCATAGCGTGGAGTTCACCGTGAAGCGTTCCAGCCTGCTGTTGTTGGCCCTTGCGGGCCTGTTGCCTGCCGCGCCTGCGCTGGCCCGTACCTGTGCGGTCACCATCGAAAGCAACGACCGTATGCAGTTCTCCGTGCCGCAGATCCGGGTTGCCGCCGATTGCACCCAGGTGGACCTGACCCTGAAGCACACCGGCAGGATGCCGGCGACCGCGATGGGGCATAACTGGGTGCTGACGCGCACGCCGGATTTCCAGCAGGTGGCCACGGCCGGTATGCGTTCGACACTGGCAGACAGCTATCTGCCGAAGAATGACGCGCGGGTGATCGCGTTCACGCCGGTGATCGGCGGCGGACAGACCACGCAGGTGCGCTTTGCGACCAGCAAGTTGACGCGTGGTGGCGATTACACCTTCTTCTGCTCGTTCCCGGGGCACTGGGGAATGATGAAGGGCAAGCTGGTTTTTGGTTGATTGATACTGTTTGTAGTTCCGGGCGAGCTGCGCTTCCCCGGGGCTACATTGGCTGCGTGCAGGCTGGCTTTTTTGTAGGAGCGGCGTAAGCCGCGAAGCACGCGACATCATCAGGTAGCACAGAGGCCGGTGGCTGAAGCAGGGTGAGCTTCGCGGCTTACGCCGCTCCTACAAAAAGCGGCAGCAGCCGTTTCGGATAACGCTGCTTCGTCAGGACGAACAGCGTTATCCACTACAAGATCAACCTGCAGCAACGACCTTGAACGCCTCACGCGCTGCAACCAGCGTTGCTTCGATCACCGCATCATCATGCGCGCTGGACAGGAAGCCGGCCTCGTAGGCAGACGGTGCCAGGAACACGCCGCGCTCCAGCATGGCGTGGAAGAACAGGTTGAAGGCGTTGATGTCGCAGGCGATGGCCTGTGCATACGTCTCCACCTTCTCGTTGGTGAAGAACAGGCCGAACATGCCGCCGACGCGGGTAGTGGTCACGGCCACGCCTGCATCGCGCGCTGCCGCTTCCAGACCATCGCAGAGTTTGTTGGTTGCCGCTGTCAGGCGCTCATGGAAGCCCGGCGCCTGCACCAGTTGCAGCATCGCAAGGCCCGCAGCCATCGCCACCGGGTTGCCGCTCAAGGTGCCGGCCTGGTAGATCGGGCCGGCCGGTGCGATCTGCGACATCAGCTCGCGACGGCCGCCATAGGCGCCCACCGGCATGCCGCCGCCGATGATCTTGCCGAAGGTGCTCAAGTCCGGGGTGATGCCGTAATGCGCCTGCGCGCCACCCAGGGCGACACGGAAGCCGGTCATCACTTCGTCGAAGATCAGCAGCGTGCCGTACTGCGTGCACAGCGCGCGCAGGTGCTGCAGGTAGCCCTCGCGCGGAGGGATGCAGTTGGCGTTGCCGACCACCGGCTCGATGATCAGGCCGGCAATATCCGCGCCCTGCTGCTCGAACAGTGCGGTGGCGGCCTCGAAATCGTTATAGGGCAGGGTCAGGGTGAGTTCGCTCAGGCCGGCAGGTACGCCCGGCGAGGTGGGCACGCCCAGGGTCAGCATGCCGCTGCCGGCTTTGACCAGGAACGAGTCGCCGTGGCCGTGGTAACAGCCCTCGAACTTGACGATCTTGTTGCGGCCGGTGGCACCGCGCGCCAGACGGATTGCCGACAACGTGGCCTCGGTACCGGAGTTGACCATGCGCACCATCTCGCAGGACGGCACCAATTGGGTGATGGTCTCGGCCATGGTCACTTCGGCCGCGCATGGCGCACCGAACGACAGCCCATTGCCGATCGCCTGCTGCACGGCCTCGCGCACGGCCGGGTGGTTGTGGCCGACGATCATCGGGCCCCAGGAGCCGACGTAGTCGATATAGGCGTTGCCATCCACATCATGCAGGTAGGCGCCATCGGCGCGCTGCACGAAGAACGGTTCGCCGCCAACCGACTTGAATGCACGCACCGGTGAATTGACGCCACCGGGCAGCAGCGTCTGTGCGCGCGTGAACAGGGCGTGGGATTGGTCGTGGTTCATGCGTGAGTCCTTTGAGAGGGCACCAAATCGAGGTGCTGAACGGAGCTGAGCGTTAGCCCCTCTCCCGCGTGCGGGAGAGGGGTTGGGGTGAGGGGAAGCTTCTAGCGAGCAAACGCCGAAACCTACCCTCATCCGCCCCTTCGGGGCACCTTCTCCCGAAGGGAGAAGGAACATGTCATTCGTGCTGGAAACAGCGCCGATAAGCGTCCAACGCAGCCACCGGATCGGCCTCGCTGAACACGCCACTGATCACCGCGATCAGATCCGCGCCAGCCTCCACCACAGGCCGACTATTGTCCGGGGTCAAACCACCAATCGCTACCCGTGGCACGCCCAGTGCGGCGCTTTGTCGCAGCAGCTCAGGACTGGCGCGGCGCGGGGTGACCTTGCTGCGGCTGGGGAAGAAGGCACCGAAGGCCACATAGCTGGCACCAGCGGCAACCGCGCGCTGGGCACGTTCGATCTCGTCATAGCAGGACGCGCCAATGATGGCCTGCGGGCCGAGCAGTGCCCGGGCGGCAGCAATGTCGCCGTCGTCTTCACCCAGATGCACGCCGGCAGCGCCGACTTGCCGGGCAAGGCTGACGTCATCATTGATGATCAGCGGCACCCCAGCGGCGGCGCATAGCGCCTGTAGCGCCGTGGCCTGGGCCAGACGGGTAGGCGCATCGACCGCCTTGTTGCGGTATTGCAGCCAGGTGGTGCCGGCCAGCAGAGGGCGGACCCGCTCAAGCAGGCGTGCACTGTCGGATTCGTCGGGGGTGATCAGGTAGACGCCACGGGCGTCGGCGAGCTGGGTCATGTATGGCTACCGGTACGGCGTGGGGAATGTGACAATCAACGCCGCTTCTTTGTCCGGTGATTATCCCCGATGTCCGACGCTACGGCCTCCACCCTGCGCAACTGGATGTGTGTCGTCTGTGGCTTCATCTACAGCGAGGCCGACGGCTTGCCGGAAGAAGGCATCGCCCCCGGCACGCGCTGGGAAGACGTGCCCGACACCTGGACCTGCCCGGACTGCGGCGTGACCAAGGATGACTTTGAGATGGTCGAGCTGGATTGAGCCGCAGCGCGCGGCTTGTGCTGTTTGTGGGAGCGGCGTCAGCCGCGAAGCCATCAGAGCATCCGAAACCGGTTGTAGGAGCGGCGTCAGTCGCGAAGCCACTGCGGTATCCGAAGTCGGCTAAGCACATTCACCTACCGAACGATCGTCCTGGCTCCGTGCGCAAAGCCGCTATTGCAGAGGTGTTGCGTTGATCCCTGGCGTCGGATGCCGCACTGGCTTCGCGGCTTACGCCGCTCCTACAAGAGGCAAGGCAGAGCAACGCTCAATGCAACCTCGGCTTGCCGCCGCCCAGCTCGATCAGGCGCTCGCGGATGCTGACGGCATCGGCGGCGTTCGGGTCCATCTTCAGATAGTGGGCCAGGTCGGCGCGGGCGCCGGCGAGGTGCTCCAGCTGCACATAGGCCAGGCCGCGATCGCGTACGGCATCGGCCTGCTCGGGGACAAGTTTGAGAATGCGGTCAGCGCTGCGTGCGGCACGGTCCCATTCGCCGCGTTCGGCGTAGACGCCGTGCAGGTTGCGCAGCATGCGCATCAGGATGGCGCGGTGCGGGGCCGGGTCCAGGATCTGCGCCAGCACGCTGTCGTCGGGCGTCTCGCCGCCCAGGTTGCTGCGTGCGCGCTCGCGTAGTTCATCCACGCCCAGCGGGCGACCACCGTTGAACGGGTCCATGATCAGCACGCCGTCTTCCACCGGCAGCCGCACCAGGAAATGGCCGGGGAAGGAGATGCCTTCCAGCGGCAGGCCGAGCCTGCGCGAGACTTCAATCTGTACCAAGGCCAGCGAGATCGGATTGCCGAGGCGGCGCTCGAAGACTTCGTTGAGGTAGCTGTTGCGAGGGTCGTAGTACTCCTCGTTGTCGCCGCTGTAACCGACCTCGTTGAACAGGTGGTTGTTGATGGCGGCAACCTTGAGCGGCCATTCACCGATGGCGTCCACTTCCACCCGCAGGTGATCGGCATGGGCCTGCAGCACGCGGTCGTAGGCGGCCGGGTCCAGCTGCGGGTATTCGTCGCGGGCGATCAGCAGGGCAGTCGGCAGCAGCGGCAGTGCCTCATCGGGCAAGCCGGCCAGTTCTTTCCACTGCGGCAGGGTAATGCGTGTTTCAGACATGCCCCAAGACTGGCGGCAAAGCGGCGCCGGTTCAAGGGCGCCGCTGTTCAATTTGTGTGTATCAGTCAGTTGCCGGTGGCGATGCCTGGGCCGAAGGTCAGCTCGGCACCGTCTTCCAGCTTGAGCTTGGCGGCCTGGCCGGCGTTGAGCTCCAGCACGTACAGGGCCGGGTTGAAGCTGGGGTAGGGCGGGCACATGTCGCCGGCCGAACACGGCGGCACATCGCGCTGTTGGCCGACCAGGCGGCGCTGGCTGTCGAAATATAGGATGTCGAGCGGGATCCTGGTGTTCTTCATCCAGTACGCCTGCGGTTCCTCGCGGTCGTGGATGAACAGCATGCCGTGGTCGGCGTCCATCTGGTCGCGGAACATCAGCCCGCGGGCGCGGGTTTCGTCGTTCTGTGCCAGTTCCACGTTGTAGCGGGTGCCGGCAAGTTCCACCCAGTGCTTGCTGTCGGCGCTGGCGCAACCGGCCAGGGCGAGCAGGGAAAGGGTGAGGATGGTGCGCAGGAAGGATTTGGGCATGGTTGGGACCTGGTTCCTAGGGGAGCCTTCGGGCGGGTTCGGTGGAAGTCAAAAGCTTCCCCTCATCCGCCCTTCGGGCACCTTCTCCCGCTTGCGGGAGAAGGGAATGGCAACAAGCCAAGGCGGGAGCAACTGCCAAAGCCAAAGCAGCAAAGGCCAAATCAACAGCCAAAGCCAAAGCCAAAGCCAAAGCCAAAGCCAAAGCGGCAGTTTTGCTGGCTTGGCTTACAGCACCTGCGGCGGCTCGCCGCCGATGATGACCACGTCAGCCGGGCGGCGGGCGAACAGACCGACGGTGACCACGCCCGGGATCTGGTTGAGCTGCTGTTCCAGCTTCACCGGGTCGGTGATGGCCAGGTTATGCACGTCCAGGATCAGATTTCCGTTGTCAGTGGTCACGCCATCGCGCCACACCGGCTGACCGCCAGTCAGGGCCAGGATCTCGCGGGCGACCAGGCTGCGCGCCATCGGGATCACTTCCACCGGCAGCGGGAACTTGCCCAGCACCTTGACCTGCTTGCTCGGGTCGATGATGCAGACGAACTGCTTGCTGGCCTCGGCGATGATCTTCTCGCGGGTCAGCGCGGCACCGCCGCCCTTGATCAGGTTCTTGTTGCCGTCGCACTCGTCGGCGCCGTCCACGTACAGCGACAGGCCGCCGGTATGGTTCAGGTCCAGCACCTCGATGCCGTGGCCCTTGAGCAGGGCGGTGCTCTGGTCGGAGCTGGAGACCGCGCCTTCGATCTGGTCCTTGATGCGGGCCAGGGCTTCGATGAAGTAGGCAACGGTGGAACCGGTGCCGACACCGACGATCATTCCCTTCTGCACGTACTCGATGGCTTTTTCGGCGGCCAGGCGCTTGGCTTCAGACATGGTGGGCTCAACAGGTTGGAAAAAGGTTCTTTGTGTAGGAGCGGCGTGAGCCGCGAAGCTGAGAATCTGAAACGGTATCGGCTTCGCGGCTTACGCCGCTCCTACAACAACAAAAGTGCTTATTTGGCTTTCTTTTCCAGCGACAGCAGCAGCTTCCACTGTGCGGCGGTGACCGGGAACACCGACAGGCGGTTGCCCTTGGCGGTCAGCGGGAAACCTTCGCCCAGTTCCTCAGCATGCAGCTTGATCTCGTCCAGCGCGATCACCTGCGCCAGCTTGCGCTCGAAACCCACATCCACCAGCATCCAGCGCGGTTGCTCGCGCGTGCTCTTGGGGTCGTAGTAGTCAGATTCGGGATCGAACTGGGTGTCGTCCGGGTAGGCCTCGCTGGCCACCGTGGCAATGCCGACGATGCCCGGCACCTTGGTATTGGAATGGTAGAACAGGATGCCGTCGCCGACCTTCATGCCATCGCGCATGAAATTGCGCGCCTGGTAGTTGCGCACGCCATTCCACGGTTCGGTGCCTACGCGCTGCAGGTCGTCGATGGAAAAGGCGTCCGGTTCGGACTTCATCAGCCAATAGCGCTTGCGGGCGGTCATGCGTTCAACGGTTCCGGGTAGAGAGTGGCCTGCTCGGTACAGATGGCATCCACCGCCACATCCCAGTCTTCGACCGGCAATGACGGCAGCTGCTGGGCGGAGAAACCTACCCCCACCAGCCACGGCGGCGCGGCCTGGCGCTGCCGAAATGCGAAGCTGCGATCATACCAGCCGCCCCCCATGCCCAGCCGTCGGCCAGCGTCATCAAAGCCGACCAGCGGGGCGATGACCAAGGCCATTTCCTCCGGTCGCAGCGCTTGCGCGGGGTCTACATCGGGCTCTGGAATGCCATAACGGTTGCTGACCAGCGCCTGCCCGGGCCGCCATGGGGCGAAGCGCAGCAGTTTGCCGTGCAGCAGCGGCAGGCAATAGGTCTGCTGCGGCGGCAGCTGCATCTGCCAGCGGTGCAGGGCGATCTCGCCGTCCATCGCCCAGTAACCGGCGACATGGCCACTGATCCCGGCGAAAGGCAGGGACAGCAGGTGCGTCGCCAGGGTTTCGGCGGCGGCGATGCGCTCGGCAGCGGGAATATCGCGTCGGCGCTGGCGCAGTTGTTGGCGGAGGAGTTGGCGGGGATCGGTCATCTGCGAAGGTCGAGGCCTGGAAGCCCATCTTCTAGCGGGAGAGGGCTGAGGGTAAGGGCGAAGCACTTGGGGAGCCAAGCTTTTGTAGTGCCGACCGATGGTCGGCATTGGCTCTACCGGTAGTGCCCTTGCCGACCATGGGTCGGCACCACAGAAGGTTCCCTTGCTGCAGCGGCTTCTTCCTTAGGGAGAAGGACAAAAAAAAGAACGGCGCCGTTAGGCGCCGTTCTGGAATATTGCATTCTCCGCGGTGACGATGCGTGCGAAACGACCTTGAACCCGGGGTTCAAGTGGGAACGCTGGGGGGCCATCGGGCTTCCCGCTACAAGGCGGACTTGCACACCCGGCTCCGTCGCGCCCCCGTGGTCGTAATTAAGGGACAAGGCGAATGTTTGCACACGCCGTCGTTCACAGCAGAGAACGCGTCGCCAGTATAGCGAGGTTGCACGGCTACGTGCAGCCGTATTTCACTAATTGCGGATTCATCTGTCTGAGCTGGTCAGCTGGATCAACGCGCGTTGTCGATGGCCAAGTCCAGGCGCCGGTTCAACTCGTTCATGGCCGATTGAAAGCGCTGCTGCTGGGCAACCTGCTCATCGCGCACCTGCTGCAACTCATGCGCAAGATTGAGCGCCGCCAACACCGCGATGCGGTCGACCGCCGCCATCCGATTGCTGCCGCGGATTTCGCGCATCTTGCCGTCGAGCACGCGCGCGGCCGCGGTCAGGCTTTCGCGCTCGGTCGGTTCCACACCAACGGTGTACTCGCGGTCCAGGATATGGACGCTGACCGGTTCGTTGTTGCTCACGTGTGCTGCTCCAGCGACTTGAGGCGGGTGATCATGGCTTCCACCCGGGAGCGGGCCTGTTCGTTCTTGGTCAGCAATTGCGAGCGCTCGCTGATCAGCTGTTCCTGCTGCTGGCGCAGGCTGCGGTTTTCATCGCTCAGCCGCTGGTTGCGCTCAAGCAGCAGCTCGAGGCGGGAGGCGAGGGCCAGTAGCTGGCCAGCGGGGTCGAAGGAGTCCATGGATGGAACGATAGGCATGGCGATGAGGGCCGGTCAAGAAGGAGTATGCAGTGCGATTGGTACACTGTGCGGCCGTCGTCATCTTGCCGGTGCCGGCGTTCCTCTCCGCTTTACAGATCAGTGACATGACCGACCTTCCCTCCGTCAAAGACATCCTCCAGGCCAGCCAGTCGCTGGGCCTGGCTGCTTCCCCGGCCGAACTGCATGGCGGACTGTGCGGCTGGTTGGCCGCCGGTGGCGCCGATGAGCCGTCCTGGCCGGCCAAGGTACTGGCCGACGACGGCCTGCCGACCCCGGAACCCGGTAGCGCGCTGGACCTGCTGCGCCAGGCCACGGTTGCGCAGTTGGAAGACCGCGACTTCGCTTTCGAACTGGTGCTGGTGGATGCCGCCGAGCCTGTGCAGGTGCGTACCGAGGCATTGTTTGAGTGGTGCCGGGCTTTCCTGGGCGGTTTCGGCCTGGCTTCGGGCAAGCGACCTGCGTTGAGCGAGGAAGGCGAAGAGGCGCTGCAGGATCTGGCGCGTCTGGCGCAGGCCTCGATTGACGAGTTTGATAGCGCCGATGAAGACGAGGACGCTCTGTCCGAGATCGAAGAGTTCGTACGCGTTGCGGCACTGCTGTTGCACGGCGACTGCGTGATGGGCTCGCGCCATCGGCAAAGCCTGAACTGAGGTAAACGATGAAGCGTCTGTCCGGGATCACCCCAGCCGAGTACGCCCGCCGCCGCCGGCAGTTGATGGAAGCGGCTGGCGATGACGCCATTCTGGTGCTGCCCGCAGCAACGGAGCGGGTACGCAGCAACGACACGTTCTTCCCCTATCGTCAGGATTCGGATTTCTGGTACCTGAGCGGTTTCCAGGAGCCGGAGGCAGTGCTGGTGCTGATCCCGGGGCGCAAGCACGGTGAGGCCATCCTGTTCTGCCGCGAGCGCGATCCGGACCGGGAAGCGTGGGACGGCCCGCGCGAAGGCCAGGACGGTGCGGTCTCGCATTACGGCATGGATGACGCCTATCCGATCGAGGACCTGGACGAAATTCTGCCGGGCTTGCTGGAAGGCCGTTCGCGTGTGTACTACCACTTCGGCCGCGACGCCGACTTCGATCTGAAGTTGATCGGCTGGGTCAACAGGGTGCGTTCACAGGTGCGCAATGGTGCGCAGCCGCCGCATGAATTCCTCGAGCTTGGCCACCTGTTGCACGAGCAGCGCTTGTACAAGAGCGCGGACGAGATCGCCTTGATGCAGGAGGCGGCCGATATCAGTGTGCGTGCGCACCGCGCGGCGATGCGTGCAGCGCGGGCGGGTATCCGTGAGTACGAATTGCAGGCGGAGCTGGAACGTGAGTTCCGTGCGGCCGATGCGTGTTCTGCATACAACAGCATTGTCGGTGCCGGCGCGAACGCTTGTGTGCTGCATTACCGCGACAACAACAGCGGCAGTCGCGATGGTGATCTGGTGTTGATCGATGCGGGTGCGGAGTATCGCGGTTACGCCAGTGATATCACCCGTACTTTCCCGGTCAATGGCCGTTTCAGCGAAGAGCAGCGCGCGCTGCATGATCTGGTGTTGGCGGCGCAGGTGGCGGCCTTGGAGCAAGCGCAGCCTGGTATTGCCTACGAGGAAGGGCATCTTGCAGCGGTTGAGGTGTTGACCGAAGGTTTGTTGCGCCTGGGTCTGCTGAAGGGTGATCTGGAGGAGAACATTCTCGAACGTCACTACCAGCGGTTCTACCGGCACAAGACCGGGCATTGGCTGGGCATGGATGTGCACGATGTTGGCGACTACCGGGTAGCTGGTGAGTCACGTTTGTTGGAGCCTGGAATGGTGTTCACGATCGAGCCGGGTCTGTACATTTCGCCGGACGATCGCAGTGTGGAGGCGCGTTGGCGCGGCATTGGTATTCGCATCGAGGATGATGTGTTGATCACCGAGGACGGGCACCGTGTGTTGACCGGTGCGTTGGAGCGCAGTGCCGACGAGATCGAAGCCTTCATGGCCAAGCGCTGAGGCGCAAGGCGCAAGGCTGTAGCAGTTGCTCTTGTACTTGCCCTCCCTTACGCAAAGCGTAGGGGAGGGCATGGGAGGGGTGCAGTTGCAGTTGCCGTTGCTCCAACGCTCTTGATCCACCGGGCCCCTTCCGCAGCGACGTAGCCGACGGACAAGACCCCGAACGGGGCGACGTGCATGGATGCACGTCGTTTTTCGACGATACATGGATGTATCGTCGAAAAATCCCGGTGGCGGAGTGGACCCGCGTCGCGAAGCGGCGTGGGCGCGGAGGCAGGGTGTGCTTTCTTTGGGCCACGTTTCTTTGCACAAGCAAAGAAAGGTGCGCTCGCGCCCCGAAGGGGAGCGAAAGCCCTTGCCTCTGCTCTTTTTCTTTAGCTTTAGTCACGGTCACGGTCACGGTCACGGTCACGGCCACGATCAAGATCAAGATCAAGATCAAGATCAAGAGCTTTCTCTCCCCTTCGGGGAGCGAGTTACTTTTCTTTGCTTGTGCAAAGAAAAGATAACCAAAAGAAAGCACACCCTGCCTACGCGCCTTCCGCGCTGCGCGCTCCAGGTCCACTCCGCTGGCAGGATTTTTCGACGATACATCCATGTATCGTCGAAAAACGACGTGCGTCCTGCACGTCGCCCCGTGCGGGGTCTTGTCTGCCAGCTCCGTCGCTGCGGAAGGGGCCCGGTAGGTCAAAAGATCAGGGCAACTGCAACTGCAACTGCAACTGCAAGTGCAAGTGCAAGTGCAAGTGCAAGTGCAGAGCAACGGCACCCCTCCCTGGCCCTCCCCTACGCTGCGCGTAAGGGAGGGGAAACAGCCACAGCCACAGCTCGACTGGTTCTGCTTACTCTGGTGAGGAGGGGGAGGGTTTGTGCGATAGCGAAAGCGAACGCTGGTACATCCGCTGTAGTGCTTACCCCGGGGGCATTGCGCGCCCGGGGTTCAATCACAGGGCGACTGATGTCGCCCCCCCCCCCCCGGGAGAAAGCCGGGGGGGCAAATTAAGGGGGGGGGCGGGTGTACGGGTGGCCGGCGGGGGCCAGCCCCGCGGGGGCGAGGGGACCCCCCCCAAAAGGGA
>NZ_JBRREI010000074.1:0-19405 GCF_056760195.1 Stenotrophomonas sp. STEN020 | reverse complement strand
CCCCGCCGCGTCCCCCCCCCCCCCCCCCCCCCGCCCCCCCCCCCCCCCCCCCCCCCCCCCCCCCCCCCCCCCCCCCCCCCCCCCCCACTACAGGGCTGCGGCCTTTGCCGAGCGTGGCTTGGCACTACAGGGCTGCGGCCTTTGCCGAGCATGGCTCGGCACTACGCTCCCTCCCTTTCGCGGAGCGAAGGGGAGGGCTGGGGAGGGGTAAGCTTTTTGCTGGTTGATGCGGCCATGGCTTCGCGGTCCGGCGATGTTTCTGCCACATGCCTGGTAAGGCCTCTGCCGAGCATGGCTCGGCACTACATTCTGTTCTTTGATATGACTGACAAGATCGCTTTGCACTACATCGATGAGACGCTGCTGGTGGCGGAAAAACCGGCCGGCGTGCTGTCCGTGCCCGGGCGGCTGCCGGAAAACCAGGACTGCGTTGTCTCGCGTCTGCAGCTTGACTATCCGGATGCGTTGACCGTGCATCGATTGGATCAGGTGACCTCGGGCTTGATACTGTACGCGCGCGGCAAGGCGATGCAGGTTGCCTTGTCCAAGCAGTTTGAGCAGCGCCAGGTCAGCAAGCGCTATGAAGCGCTGGTGCAGGGTCTGGTCGAGGATGAAACCGGTGAGATTGATCTGCCGCTGATCTGTGATTGGCCGAACCGGCCGAAGCAGATGGTGAGCTTTGAACTGGGCAAGCCTTCGTTGACGCGTTGGCGGGTGCTGGCCCGCGATGTGGCTGTGCAGACCACGCGGGTTGAGCTGGAGCCGGTGACCGGGCGCAGTCATCAACTGCGGCTGCACCTGGCCAGTATTGGTCATCCGATCGTGGGCGATGTGATGTACGACGCGCAGCCAGCGTCGCGGGTTTGCCTGCATGCGCGGCGCCTGGGGTTCGTGCATCCGCTGACTGGGGTGGCGTTGGAGTTTGTTTCTGAGTGTCCTTTCTAGGGCGGAGGCTGTTCTTGCTAGAAGCTTCCCCTCACCCCAACCCCTCTCCCGCGTGCGGGAGAGCGGCTAGTGCACTGGCCGCCGACGCTTTGCTGGCCCCTCTCCCGCGTGCGGGAGAGGGGTTGGGGTGAGGGCAAGCTTTTAGCTCGTAGCCCAAGGCTCATAGTCCCGAAATTTCCGCCCCCGAGCCTTTGGTCTTAAGACCATCGTCGCAAAGAGCCCAAGCCACCCTCCGGACTATGCTCGGTACACAACCAGGCAGCTACCGGAGGGTGTCGTGCAGTACGAGCAGATCTACCGCCGTTCCATTGAAGAGCCGGAAGCTTTCTGGGCCGAGGAAGCCAAGGCGATCTACTGGCATCGCCCGCCGCAGCAGATCCTGGACTACTCCAATCCACCGTTCCGGCGCTGGTTCGTCGGTGGTGAAACCAATCTCTGCTACAACGCGGTTGACCGCCATCTGGCCGAGCGCGGCGAGCAGCTCGCACTGGTCGCCATCTCCACCGAAACCAATGTCACCCGCGAGCTCACCTACCGCGATCTCCATCGCGAAGTGAACGCATTCGCCGCGGTGCTGCTCAAGCTCGATGTCGGTCGCGGTGATCGGGTGGTCATCTACATGCCGAACATGGCCGAGGCGGTGTTCGCGATGCTGGCCTGCGCGCGCATCGGCGCGGTGCACTCCGTCGTCTTTGGTGGCTTCGCTGCGCACAATCTTGCACTGCGTATCGATGATGCGAAGCCCAAGCTGCTGATCGCCGCCGATGCCGGCATGCGCGGCGGCAAGGTGATTCCGTACAAGGCGATGGTCGATGCGGCCTGCGCCGAAGCCAATACGCCACCGGCAAAGGTATTGATCGTTTCACGCGGGCTGGATGCAGCCGAGCCACGCATCGCCGGCCGCGACGAAGACTATGGTCAGCTGCGTGCGCAGGTCGGTGATGTCGATGTTCCGGTGCAATGGCTTGAGTCGAACGAGCCCAGCTATCTGCTGTATACCTCTGGCACCACCGGCAAACCCAAGGGCGTGCAACGCGATGTTGGTGGCTATGCGGTGGCGATGGCGCAGTCGATGCGCACGGTGTTTGATTGCGCGCCGGGGCAGGTGATGTTCTCCACCTCCGATGTCGGCTGGGCGGTTGGCCATTCCTATAACGTCTATGGTCCGTTGATCGGTGGCTGCACCTCGCTGTTGTACGAAGGCTTGCCGATCAATCCGGATGCCGGCATCTGGTGGGCGCTGTGCGAGCAGTACGGCGTGCGCACGATGTTCTCGTCGCCAACCGCGATCCGCGTGCTGAAGAAGCACGACGTGGATTTCATCGATCGGCATGACCTGTCCGAGCTGAAGTATCTGTTCCTGGCCGGCGAGCCGTTGGATGAGCCGACCGCGAAGTGGATCACCGGCGCGCTGCACAAATCGGTCATTGATAACTACTGGCAGACCGAAACCGGTTGGCCGGCATTGACCTTGTTGCCAGGCCTGGATACGAAGCCGGTGAAGTTCGGCTCTCCGGGCTTTCCCAATCTTGGCTACAAGATGAAGGTCATCGACGAGCAGAGTGGCGCTGAAGTGCCACCCGGGCAGAAAGGCGTTCTGGTGATCCAGCCACCGTTGCCGCCAGGTTGCATGAGCACGATCTGGAACGACGACGAGCGTTTTCTCAAGAGCTACTTCGGCCACTTCAAGGAGTTGCTGTACAGCTCGCTGGACTGGGCCATCCGCGACGAGGATGGCTATACCTTCATCCTTGGTCGTACCGATGATGTGATCAACGTCGCCGGGCACCGGCTGGGTACGCGCGAGATCGAGGAGGCCATCTCCGCGCATCCGCGCGTTGCCGAGGCGGCTGTGATCGGTGTGCATGATGAACTGAAGGGGCAGGTGCCGCTGGTCTTCGTCACCTTGAAGCAAGCCAAGCCCAACGACGATGCCGAGCAGCTGGCCGCGGAAATGATGCAGCAGGTCACAGCTTCGCTGGGCGCGGTGGCGCGGCCGGCGCAGGTACATATCGTCAATGCGCTTCCCAAGACCCGTTCGGGTAAGCTGCTGAGGCGTTCATTGCAGGCATTGGCGGAACGGCGTGACCCGGGCGATCTGTCGACACTCGACGACCCGGGCGCACTGGAGGAAATCCGCCGCGCGCTGGGGAAATAGCGTGCAGTTTGGCTGAAAAGCCGCTGTGCGGCGGTGATCGCAAGGGGGCGGTACGCGGGTAGATGCAGCTGCATGTTCGGGAGCGGGGGCTCCTGAAGGATGCGCGCGTACCGTATTGCGATGCACAAAAGAGGGAGGGGGAATGGCATTCATCTATGCCAAGACGGCCGCTGGCCGTCTGGAGATCGAGAACCGTGGCTTGAAGCTGGCGCCGGCATTGCGTTCGGTGCTGTTGCTGGTCGACGGGCAGCGCGATGCGCGCGAGCTGCAGCAGATGGCGCAGGGCCTGCGCGCGCCGGATGACGTGTTGCAGCAGCTGAGTGCCCTGGAACTGATCGACGCGGTTGCCGGCAGTGCCGACAAGGCGCCGGTGCTGCCGGTGACCACACAGCTCGGCGACGACCCGTTGCGCTACCAGCAGCTGCGCGACTGGATGGCTGAATCGGTGCGCAAGCACCTGGGCCTGAAGGGCTATCTGATCCAGTTGAAGATCGACCGCAGCAAGACCGCGGTCAGCCTGGAGCAGTTGTGGCCGGAACTGGCTACGGCGCTGGGCAAGGCCAAGAGCCCCGCATTTGCCAGCCGCTGGTTGGAAGAGACGCGCGCCCTGGTTGTTGGCTGACTTGTCGGCTGGGGCCCACTTGTAGCGGCGGGCCGTTGCGATGCATGGGCACTATCATGGTGGCAGGTTCATCATGGGAGTGCCCTGCATGGCGCAGGAAAACAGCGGCGATATTGGTACTGCGGGCTGGGATGCGATCAACGCGGCAATGCTCGCGCTATACCCGGGGCAGGAGCCGCGACATTTCGGCACGCTGCTGTCGCATACGCTGGGTGGCAACGATCCGCTGGACGGCATCAGCGTCTATTGGAGCGAGTCGCCGCGTCCGCATTGGCACTATGTCAGCTACGGCTTTTCCGAGCTGTACGACAAGCAGAGTGATGATCTGCAGGAAAGCGGCTTCGGTTTCGAACTGACGTTCCGTCTTGCTGCACCGGCAGGTGACGGCAAACGCGGCGAGCCGCCGACGTGGCCGATGAACCTGATGCAGAACCTTGCGCGCTACGTATTCAGCAGCGGCAATGTATTCGAGGCCGGCCATCATCTCGATGCAAATGGCCCGATCGCGTTGGATACCGATACCAAGCTGCAGCACCTGGCCTTTGTCGCTGATCCGCAGTTGCCGGCGATCGACACCGCCAATGGCCGCGTGAACTTCCTGCAGCTGGTGGCGGTGACCGACGAGGAGATGGCGGCGATCAAACGCTGGTCAACGCTCGGCGCATTGGCCGTCATGGAGCAGGCAATGGCGCTATGGATCACCGAGCTGGAGCGCGATTCCCTGCTGGTTGATCCCGGCATCGCCGCGCAGCTGGAAGCGGGTAGCCAGCGCGAAGGCTCAAGCACCGGCATGTTGTTTGTGGAGACGCTGGAGTGGTCAGTTGGCGGTGCCATCACCACGTTGGTGCTGGGCGCTGGGCAGGTTGCCAGCGTGCTCGAGCTGCTGCCGCTGCGCCTGCATCACGACAAGCCGCTCGTGATGCTTGGCAAGGACCGTCAATGGCGGTTTGAACCGGGCCGGATCGACGATGTGCAAAGCGATGACGATAGCGCGCGCTGTGTGCTGTCCGATGCGAGCCTGCAGGCGATGCTGGACAGCGTGCGTGCCGAACGCGGCCTGTATCCGCTGCCGGGTGGCAAGCTGCAGATCGAAGTAAGGCCGACCTTGCTGCGCGATGGAAAGGGGGGCGTGATCCGCGAGATCGGTTGATCCTGCGGGCGCTGCGGCCATCATTGCGCAGCGGTGTTATCGGTGGCGCGCCGCCGGCAAGGAGAACTCAAAGGCTGCGCCTTCGCTGTTGTCGAGCAGGCGGATCTGGCGATGGTGCAGCTGCAGGATGCGATGCACGATCAACAAGCCCAGGCCGCCACTGTCCGGCCGTTGGCTGCCCAGCGCCGGTAGCGTGCTGAACAGTTGATCGCGGCGCGCTGCCGGAATGCCAGGGCCGGTATCGGAGACACGGACCTGCACATCGCCATCGAGCGAGCGCAACGCCACCGTAATGCGCCCGCCAGCTGGTGTATGCCGGATCGCGTTGTCGAGCAGGTTGGTCAGCACCCGCTCGATCAGGCCGAGGTCGGCTTCCACCGGCGGCAGGCCGGCGGGAATCACTGCTTCAAGCTGCTGCTGGCGTGACTGTGCGGCCAGTTCGAATTTCTGGAATACGTCCTGGACCAGATCCGGCAGCGAGAACGTCTGCAGTTCCAACACCACGCCACCGTGTTCCAGTCGCGCCAGCTCGAACAGCGCCTGCGCAAGCCGACCAACCTTGTGGCTCTGTGACAAGGCGATGGCGAGATAGCGTTGGCGTTCTTCGGCACTGAGGCTGGCATCCTTGAGCGCAAGGGTTTCCAGATAGCCATGCAATGACGACAGCGGCGTTCGCAGGTCATGCGAAAGATTGGCGACCAGTTCGCGGCGCTGTAGATCCTGCTGCCGCAGCTGTTGCCATTGCTCGCTGACGCGCTGGCTTAGATGGGCAAAGCTGTGCTGCAGTATGCTCAGTTCATCACGCTCGCCGGCACGTAGCGGTGTGGGCGGCAAGGGCAGGCGCGGGTCGGCACTGTCGACGTCGAAGGACTGGATGCGACGGGTAAGTTGGCGTAGCGGCCGGGTCACCCAGCGGAATGCGATCACCCCGGCCAGCAGCCCGACTACCGCCACGATTGCCAACGACCACAGCGTGGTACGCAGGTTGGCGTTTGCAGCGATGTCCGCGGCCAGTGCTTCGCGCTGCTCGCCGACCAGCACCACATAGATGTAGCCAACCTGGCGACCCTGCACCCACAATGGCGCGGCATTGAATACCTTGCGGCCGCTGCTGCTGCGCGGGTCGTCGCCGAAGATGGGGAGCTTGTCGCCAGCGAGCAATGCCTGCACTGGGGCCAGATCGACGCGGTCCCGCTTGAGGTGACCTTCCGGAGCGTCATGGCCGAGGATGCGGCCTTCGTCATCCAGCAGATAGACCTCGACGCTGGGATTGACCGACATCAGCTTGCCGAACAGTGCACGCACTTCGCCGTCGCGGATGCCACGTGCATCCATCAACTCACCGCTGCGTGCGATGTGCTCGGCAAGGCCGCGTGACAGACGCTGCACGGTTTCCTGCTCGTGCATGCGGTTGCTGCGCATCTGTATCCACGCCAGCGCGCCGCAGCAGATCAACAGCAATGCACAGAACACCAGCGTCAGGCGCTGCGAGAGCGTCAGTCGGTTCATGCCGTGCTCCCGTCGTCGGCCGCCAGTTTGTAGCCACGGCCCCACACCGTAAGAATGCGCTTCGGTGCTGCCGGGTCGTGCTCGATCTTGTTGCGCAGCCGATTGATGTGGGTATTGACGGTGTGTTCGTAGCCATCGTGCTGATGGCCCCAGACCTGGTTGAGCAGCTCCATCCGCGAATACACCTGGTCGGGGTGGCGGGCGAAGAAATACAGCAGGTCGAATTCGCGCGGGGTGAGCTCCAGCGGGCGCGCTTCAACCTGCGCGGTGCGTGCGACCGGATCGATGCGCAGGCCGGCAACTTCGATCGCGCCGGCATCGATGCGCGCGTTTTGTGCCATCGCCTCGACCCGGCGCAGCAGGGCCTTCACCCGCGCTACCAGCTCCAGCATCGAGAACGGTTTGGCCAGATAGTCATCGGCGCCCAGTTCCAGACCGAGGATGCGATGCAGTTCGCTGGCGCGCGCGCTGGTGATGATGATCGGGGTGTAGCGGGTCATCGCACGGGCACGGCGGCAAATTTCCAGACCATCCACGCCGGGCAGCATCAGGTCCAGCACCAGCGCGTCCCATTGCCCGCTTTCCAGCAGGCGTACGCCTTCATCGCCGCTGGCCGCATGGGTGACGTCATAGCCTTCGTCACGTAGATGCATGCGCAGCAGGTTGGCGATATGGACATCGTCTTCGACGATCAGGATGCGTTTGCTACTGCTCATCGACGCTTGCGGCCGCTGGAGGGGATGGCTGGCATTGTGCTTGGACAGGCGCGCGGATGTGTCACGAAGAATTTAACTCTGCGTGAGGATTCGTTGACCTGCCCGGGCGCAGCATGGCGACATCGTCCCTGGCTGGAGAACGCCCATGTCGCTCACCCGTCGCAAGCTGCTTGGTATCGGCGGCATGGCCGCCGCCGCTGGCGTGCTGGGTCTGACCGCCTGCAATGGTCCGGCGCCGGCAGCGCCTGCCCGCGGGGCCGTATTTGAGGTGATGCGCAGCGACGCCCAATGGCGCCAGCTGCTCAGCCCCGCGCAATACACGGTGCTGCGCCAGCAGGGCACCGAGCGGGCCTTCAGCAGCCCGCTCAACAGCGAGCACCGGCGCGGCACCTTCAATTGCGCGGGCTGCGCGCTGCCGCTGTTCTCATCGGCCACCAAGTTCGACAGCGGTACCGGCTGGCCCAGCTTCTGGGCGCCCCTGCACGGTGCGGTAGGCGAGGACCGCGACACCACCTTCGGCATGACCCGGGTAGCGGTGCATTGCCGGCGCTGTGGCGGTCACCTGGGCCATGTATTCGAAGACGGCCCACGCCCGACCGGCCTGCGTTACTGCATGAACGGCGTGGCCCTGCAGTTCGTCGCGGCCTGAGCGCCGCCTTTCACATTCAAGAAGGATGCTTCCATGTTCCTGTTGGTACTGGCCTATCTCGGCGGCGTACTTACCCTGCTCAGCCCCTGCATCCTGCCGGTGCTGCCGTTTGTGTTCGCACGTGCGGACCGGCCGTTCCTGCGTAGTGGGTTGCCGCTGCTGGTCGGCATGGCGTTGATGTTCGCGGTGGTCGCCAGCCTGGCGGCGGTGGGCAGTCAATGGGTGGCACAGGCCAATCAGATCGGGCGCTGGATCGCGCTGGTGGTGATGGCGCTGTTTGCTGTGGCCTTGCTGTGGCCGGCGTTGGCAGACCGGCTGCTGGCGCCGTTGCAGCGTCTGGGCGTGCGCCTGGGCGCAGCCGCCGATGCCGGGCAGGGCGGAGTGCTGAGTTCGCTGCTGATCGGTGTTGCCACCGGCTTGCTGTGGGCCCCCTGCGCTGGGCCGATCCTTGGCCTGATCCTCACCGGCGCGGCCCTGCAAGGGGCCAACGTCGGTACCAGCGGTCTGCTGCTGGCCTATGCGCTGGGTGCGGCGACCTCGCTGGCCTTGGCGGTGTGGATAGGCGGGCGCGTGTTCACCGCCTTGAAACAGCGGCTGGGCGTGGGCGAATGGATTCGTCGCGGTTTGGGCATTGCGGCCTTGCTGGCGGTGCTGGCAATCGCGATGGGCTGGGATACCGGCCTGCTGACGCGTCTGTCCACGGTCAGCACGGCCAGGCTGGAGCAGAAGCTGCTGGATGCGCTGCCGGCGCAGCAAGCAGCGGCGGGTCCGGCAATGATGATGGCCGGCGACGGCAAGGGCGATGCCAGCCTGCCAGTGGAAGGCGAGCTGCCATCACTGGCCGGTGCCACCGGCTGGTTGAACAGCCCGCCGCTGGATGCGCAGCAACTGCGCGGCAAGGTGGTGCTGGTCGATTTCTGGACTTACTCCTGCATCAACTGCCTGCGTGCCATGCCGTATGTGCGCGACTGGGCCGAGCGTTACAAGGATCATGGGCTGGTGGTGATCGGCGTGCATGCGCCGGAGTTCGCCTTTGAGCGCGACCTTGGCAATGTGCAGCGCGCGGTTGCTGATCTGAAGGTCACCTACCCGGTCGCGATCGACAATGACTTCGCGATCTGGCGCGGCTTCAACAACAAGTATTGGCCGGCGCATTACTTCATCGACGCACAGGGACGCATCCGCGCCCATCACTTTGGTGAAGGCAATTACGAAGAGTCCGAGCAGATCATCCGTCAGTTGCTGCGCGAGGCCGGCAACAGCTTGCCGGGTGACGCGGCACCGGCAATGCGCATGGCCGCCAGTGGTGTCGAGCGCCAAGCCGACATGAGCAGTTTGAAGTCGCCGGAAACCTATATCGGCCATGGCCGCGCCGAACACTTCGCCTCGCCGGGCGGCATGCAGGCCGGGCAGGTCGCCGCATACGCCGTGCCGATGCAGCTGCAGCTCAATCAATGGGCACTGGGCGGGCAGTGGCGCATCGGCGAGGAAGATGCGCAGCTTGAACAGGCTGGCGGGCGCATCGCGTTCCGCTTCCATGCGCGCGACCTGCATCTGGTGCTGGCGCCGCAGGACCCTGCGCGGCCGGTGCGTTTCCGTGTGCGCATCGATGGGCAGGCGCCGCAGGCGGCGGCTGGCAGCGACGTATCTGCGCAGGGCGAGGGCACGGTGGACCAGAACCGCCTGTACCAATTGATCCGCCAGAACGGCGACGTGCGCGAACGCACATTTGAGATCGAGTTCCTCGATCCGGGCGTGCGCGCCTATGCCTTCACTTTCGGTTGAATGGAGGAGACACGTGATGAGAATCGCCACGGACAAACTGGTCGCCGGCGGCATCGCGGCAGTGGTTGCAGGATTGCTGCTGACTGCGGTGTTCAGCATGGATCGTTCGGTGCAGGCCGCGCCGGTAGCGCCGGTGTCGATCAGGCTGCCAGCACCGACTGGCGCAGCTGACCTGCAGCCAGTCGGCGTCAAACAGGCAAAGGTGGTGTTTGCCGGCGGCTGCTTCTGGGGTGTGCAGGGCGTGTTCCAGCACATCACCGGCGTGGACAACGCGGTGTCCGGCTACATCGGTGGCAGCGCTGCCGATGCCACGTATGCGCGGGTGAGCAGTGGCGGCAGTGGGCATGCCGAAGCCGTGCAGGTCAGCTACGACCCCTCGCAGGTCAGCTACGGGCAGCTGCTGCAGGTGTTCTTCTCGGTGGTGCACGATCCAACCCAGCTCAACCGGCAGGGGCCGGACCATGGCAGCCAATACCGTTCGGCCATTTATGCCGATGATGCCGCGCAGCGTGGTGCGGCGCGCGCCTATATCGCGCAACTGCAGCGCAGCAAGGTGTTCGCCGCGCCGCTGGTCACCCAGGTGGATGGCGGCAAGGTGTTTCACGCGGCCGAGGGCTATCACCAGAACTACCTGACGCTGCATCCGGAGGCGGCCTACATCCGCATCAATGACCTGCCCAAGGTCGCCGCGCTGAAGCAGCAGTATCCGGCGTTGTACCGCGAGCGACCGCGGCTGGTCATGACCTTGTCAGCGCGATAGCGGCGGGAGCGCGCCGCAAACGCAACGGGCCGCCGGTCTTGCAACCGGCGGCCCGTGATTGTTCAGTACTTATGCCTTGGATCAGCTCAGGCCTTCAGCCTTGAGCGCGGCCTGCACGGCCGGGTCGGCCTGCATGCGCTGCTCGAAGCGGTCCAGTGCGTCCATGCCGGCCAGGTCGATCTTCAGGCCACGAGCCCAGCGCAGGGTCACGTAGGTGTAGGCATCGGCGATGGAGGCGCGCGGGGTGCCGCCCAGCCAGTCAACCTCGGCCAGACGGTCATTGATGCGCTGGTACAGGGCCGTCAGCTTCTGGCGCGAGTTTTCCTGGGTACGGGCGATGACGGCCTCGTCTTCCAGGTACTTGGTCGAGCCGAAGATCGGGTAGTAGGTCGGGTGCAGGTCGGCGTTGACGAAGGACAGCCAGCGGTTGACCTCGGCGCGGGTGCGCGGGTCGCTGCCGCCTTCCAGGCCGGAAGCCGGGGCCTTGTCACAGATGTAATGCAGGATGGCCGCGTTCTGGGTCAGGAACCAGCCGCCGTCTTCCAGCATCGGCACGGCGCCGGCCGGGTTCTTCTTCAGATACTCGGGCGACTTCATGGTCGCGTAGTCCACGATCTGCAGCTCGAACGGCAGGCCCGACCAGATCAGCGCGATATGGTCGGCCAGCGAACAGGCGCCGGGCTTGGTATAGAGCTTCATCAGAGCTACCTCGGGAGTGGAAAGACCCGGGCATTATGGCCACATGCGGGTTAGGTAGTGTGTCCATGGATGGCACAGACAGTGTGCTGCGCGTTCAGCCAGCTCAGGAAGCGCGCGGCTTCAGCGACTGCACCTTGTAGAAGGTATGCCCACCGATGGTGGCTACCTGGTAGGCATTGCGCCAGCTCGGGCTGGCAATGGCGTGGGCGGCGAAGTGGCTGGCACCCGGCACGATCTCCTTGCGCTGGCCATTGGGCAGGGCCCAGTTGCGCTCGGCGGCAAAGGCCACGTCCACGGCTTCAGCCCAGGCATCGTTGTTGCGCAGCTGGGTGCCGGGGGCGACCAGGGTCGGGGCGAACTGCTTGCGCGCGGTCACCACCTGGCACATCGAGTCACCCCACAGGCCGCTGTCCAGTCGCCGCAGGGCGACCTCGGCCACGGCCTGCTGGCCGCGAAGAGTCTGGTCGCGGGCTTCCAGGTAAACGGTGGTGCTCAAGCACAACGAATCGGCTGCTGGCTGCGGCAACATCTGCGACAACCAAAGAATCCAAGCCAGTTTCATAAATCTCCTTGCTCCGTATGGGCCGCAGCCTGCCTGTTCCCAACGGGGAACCTGACAGCGACGACTTGGCGTTATGGGGAGGCGGCCTGGCATCGGGGCCGCCCCGTGGGCAGCCCTCAATCAGATTGGGGAGGGCTGCGCCTGCTCACCAGAACTGGTGGGTGAGCGGAAGTTGGCGCAAGGTAGGGGGGTAATCCCAAACTAATCCTGAACGGCGCTTGTTGACATTCAGGTTTGTTGGCAAGGTCAAATTCGGTTCGGGGCTGCGCATTCAGCTTCGCTACGGCGGTCTTCAAAGGCCAGTGCAAGCGATGTTTGTACGCTGGGAAAAAGAGATGCGCATCGCGCTTTTTCCCAAATTCCGGCTTTTTTCGGAGGTTTCCCGGTTCTGTGCGCTTGCCAGCATGCTGGCAAGTCGTTCGGGGAGGCGAGCAGCCCCGGGCGCTTCGGCAGTGCCCGGGCGGGATAAAAATGAATCGCTTTGTTGTTGGATCAGAGCGCCGCGGCCAGACGACTGCCCTGGTCGATCGCCCGCTTGGCATCCAGTTCGGCAGCGACATCCGCGCCACCGATGACATGGACGCTGCGGCCGGTGGCATGCAGAGCGTCGGCCAGCTCGCGGCGCGGTTCCTGGCCGGCGCAGATCACCACGGTGCCGACGTCCAGCAGCTGCTCCTGGCCATCCACGCGGATGCGCAGGCCGCTATCGTCAACGCCCAGGTACTCGACCCCGCCGAGCATCTTCACGCCCTTGGCCTTGAGCGTGGCGCGGTGGATCCAGCCGGTGGTCTTGCCCAGCTTGGCGCCGGGCTTGCCGGGGCTGCGCTGCAGCAGCCAGGCCTTGCGGGCCGGGGCTTCCGGCTGTGGCTTGGCCAGCGCACCGCGGCTCTCGAAGCTGGCGTCCACACCCCATTCGGCCATCCAGCGGGCTGGGTCCAGGGCCGGTGACGGGCCTTCATGGACCAGGAACTCGCCGACATCGAAACCGATGCCGCCGGCGCCGATGATGGCCACCTTGTCGGCGGCTTTGACCCGGCCCAGCAGCACGTCCAGATAGCTGACCACCATTGGATGCTCGGCGCCGGGGAAATTGACCTTGCGCGGGCTGATGCCGGTGGCGATCACCACTTCGTCGAAGCCGTTGAGTGCGTCGGTATCGGCGCGGGTATTCAGACGCACGTCGACACCGGTTTCGGCCAGCTGATGGCGGAAGTAGCGCAGGGTTTCGTGAAACTCCTCCTTGCCGGGGATGCGCTTGGCCACATTGAACTGACCGCCGATCTCCTCGGCCGCATCAAACAAGGTCACCTTGTGGCCGCGGCCGGCGGCGACGGTGGCGCAGGCCAGCCCGGCCGGACCGGCGCCGACTACCGCGACGCGCTTGGGCGCGTTGGTCGGCAGGTAGACCAGCTCGGTCTCATGCGCGGCGCGCGGGTTGACCAGGCAGCTGGCGCGCTTCTGTTGGAACACGTGATCCAGGCAGGCCTGGTTGCAGGCGATGCAGGTATTGATCGCTTCGGGCTTGCCGGCCTTGGCCTTGGCCGGCCAGTCGGGGTCGGCCAGCAGCGGCCGTGCCAGCGACACCATGTCGGCGCCGCCGGCGGCGAGGATGCCTTCGGCCACCTCCGGCATGTTGATGCGGTTGGTGGCGATCAGCGGAATGCCAACATGCGGCTTGAGCTTGGCGGTGACGCCGGCAAACGCTGCGCGCGGCACCGAGGTGGCGATGGTCGGAATGCGCGCTTCGTGCCAGCCGATGCCGGAGTTGAGCAGGGTCGCGCCGGCCGCTTCGATCGCCTTGGCCTGTTGCACGATCTCCTGCCAGTTGCTGCCATCCTCGACCAGATCCACCAGCGACAGCCGGTAGATGATGATGAAGTCCGGGCCGCAGGCCTCGCGGATGCGGCGTACGATCTCGACCGCAAAGCGCATGCGCTTGGCTGGGTCGCCGCCCCAGGCGTCATTGCGGCCATTGGTGCGCGGGGCGATGAACTCGTTGATCAGATAGCCTTCCGAGCCCATCACCTCGACGCCGTCGTAACCCGCATCACGGGCGTACTTGGCGGCGCGGGCGTAGTCGGCGATGTGCCGCTCGACGCCGCCGGCTGACAGCGCGCGCGGAGTGAACGGGTTGATCGGCGCCTTGCGCTTGGACGGCGCCACCTGCAGCGGGTGGTAGCCGTAGCGGCCGGCGTGCAGCAGCTGCAGGCAGATCTTGGCGCCATGGCCGTGGACAGCGGTAGTTACCTGACGATGGCGACTGACTTCCCACGGCCAGGACAGCTTGCTGCCGAACGGCGCCAGCCAGCCAACCACGTTGGGCGCGAAGCCACCGGTGACCAGCAACGCCGCGCCACCGGCCGCGCGCTCACCGAAGTAGGCAGCCAACTTCGGGAAGTCGCGGGCGTGGTCCTCCAGCCCGGTATGCATCGAACCCATCAGGATCCGGTTGTGCAGCTTGGTAAAGCCCAGATCCAGCGGGGCAAACAGGTGCGGATAGGCGGTGTCGTTGGCTGGCGTCATGCTGGATACGCTTGCGTATGGAATGACCCATTCTGACTTGCAATGCGGCTGGCCTCAATCCTTGCTGTCATCACCGCCCTGTTGAGTGTGCGGTGTCCTCATCGGGGAGCGGGTGCAGTGGCTATCGGTCGAGCCTTCCGGTCAAACAAGGGCAGGGTGATGCCACAGAGCGGGCCGATCAGCAGGGCGAACGCCAGCGTGCCCCAGCCGACATTGCCGCCCAGCCACCAGCCCACCGCCAGCGCGCAGGCTTCAATCAAGGTGCGCACCTTCCAGATCGCCCAACCGGTGCGGGCATGCAGGCCGGTCATCAGGCCATCGCGTGGACCTGGCCCAAAGCGCGCGCCGATATAGAGCCCGGTGGCCACCGCCAGCAATACCAGGCCTGCGGCGAATAGCAGCAGTTGCCACAGCAGGCCTTGTGCCGCCGGCAGCAGATTCAGGCCCAGCTGTGCGCTGGGGCCGATCAACAACACGTTGAGTACGGTGCCCAGTCCGGGCTTCTGCCGTAGCGGCAGCCACATCAGTAGTACGCAGACGCCGACGAGGTTGGTGATCAGGCCGAAGCCCCAACCGCTGCGCAGCGAGATGCCTTGGCTCAATACATCCCAGGGTGCGATGCCGATGCCGGCGCGGATCATCAAGGAAGAGGCGATGCCAAACAGAAACAGGCCCAGCAGTAGTTGTAGCAGGCGCGAGACAAATATCAGGGAAGGCATGGTTCGGAGATCAAGGTACTGCCTGCAGCGCAGACATATAGATAGAGGCGTTGCGCCATCTCTGGGTGGCGCAACGTGCTGTGGCGTGCAGCTCAGTCCCAGCCTTCCAGCGCCAGCTTGCCGATGGTGCTGCCGGCTTCCAACTGACGATGCGCCTGGCGCAGGTTTTCTGCGTTGATCGTGCCCATACGTTCACTGAGGGTGGTGCGCAGTTCGCCTGCGTCGATCAGGCTGGCCGCGCGGGTCAGGATGCGGTGCTGCTCGATCATGTCGGCGGTGCGGAAGCGGGCGCGGGCAAACATGAATTCCCAGTGGATGCCGATGCACTTCGCTTTATAGGGATCGCCAATGCGCAGCTCGCCAGCAGGCTCGACGATCAGTCCGACATGGCCTTGCGGCGCGAGCAGCTCGCCCAGCTGTTGCCAGTACAGATCGGTATTGGCCAGGTTGAGTGCCGCGTCCACACTGCTGATGCCCAGCGCCTGCAGCTGTGCTGCCAATGGCTGACGATGATCGATTACGTGGGTCGCCCCCATCTGCTCGCACCATTGCACGCTTTGCGGGCGGGAGGCGGTGGCCACCACGGTGAAACCGGCATGACGGCCAAGCTGTATCGCCATCGAGCCCACGCCGCCAGCACCGCCAATCACCAACAAGGTCTTGCCGACATTGCGGCGCCCGTCCAGCTGATAGGGCATGCGCTGGAACAGCAGTTCCCATGCAGTAAGTGTGGTCAGTGGCAATGCCGCTGCTTCGGCGAAGTCCAAGGTGGTTGGCTTGCGGCCCACCAGTCGCTCGTCCACCAACTGCAATTGTGCGTTGCATCCCGGACGGGTGACGTCGCCGGCGTAATACACCTCATCGCCAACTTCGAACGCGGTTACCTCGGGGCCTACCGCAACCACGGTGCCTGCGGCATCAAAGCCGAGTATCCGTGGTGGGTTTTCCTCGCCCGGCTTGGCGCCGCGCAGTTTGGCGTCCACCGGATTGACAGAAACAGCCTGAACCTGAACAAGTAAGTCCTGGCCTAACGGCGCAGCCGGGACGGGCAGGGTCAGGTCCAGCAATGCGTCCGGTTCATCAATGGGGAGATAGCGGGTCAGGCCGATTGCTTTCATGCGGAAAAGTTCCGTGGCGGGGGAGCAAAATCATCATACCGAGCAAACGATTCAGCTGGCGGTAACTGGCGACGCAAGCCCTGTTAATAAAGGGTTTGTCATATGAAATCAGCTGCGCCGCAGCATTTTCCCGGGAAGCCTTGCGATAGCTGACTCTTGCGTCCTTTGACCAAGTTGTATACGTTGCCCCAAGCCGGACACGTAGAGGTCTGGTGGTCGCTGCATTTGTTACGAGCCTGTTAACATCGCCTTCACGGCCAAGCGCATAATGTGCACCGCGATGGCGTGAGGAAACGGCCGTCTCTGAACGCGACGAAGAATATCGCTGTGCTGGACCATGCCTCTACCGGTTTCATACCCCCGAAACAAGGAGCTGTATTTCATGAACAAGAAGATCCTTACTGCCGCGCTGCTCGGTGGTCTGGCTTTCGCCCAGGCCGCTTCGGCTCAGGAATTTGACGACCGCTGGTACCTGACCGGTTCGGCCGGCTTCAACTTCCAGGACGGCGATCGTGGCACCAACGACGCCCCGTTCGCCACGCTGGGTCTGGGCAAGTTCATCAGCCCGAACTGGTCGCTGGACGGTGAGCTGAACTATCAGAACCCGAACTTCGACAACAACCAGGATCAGAACTGGTCGCAGTACGGCGTTTCGCTGGACCTGCGTCGCCACTTCATCCAGGAAGGCCGTGGCTGGAACCCGTACCTGCTCGCAGGCTTGGGCTACCAGAAGTCGGAAGAAGAGTATCAGGCCGGCGGCCTGCTGAAGGATCGCAAGGACGGCAACCTGGCTGCCAAGGTCGGCGTTGGTCTGCAGACCACCTTCGAAAAGCGCGTCGCTGTGCGTGCTGAACTGGCCTACCGCGCTGACTTCGACGACCAGAGCATTGCTCCGAACCTGGCTGGCAGCAAGAACCAGGACTGGTTCGGCGACGTGCTGGCTTCGGTTGGCGTCGTGATCCCGCTGGGCCCGGCTCCGACCGCCGCTGTTGCTCCGGCACCGGCTCCGGTTGCTCCGAGCTGCGCAGACCTGGATGACGACGGTGACGGCGTCAACAACTGCGACGACAAGTGCCCGACCTCGCAGCCTGGCCAGACCATCGGTCCGGACGGTTGCCCGGTGCCGGTCTCGATCGATCTGAAGGGCGTCAACTTCGATTTCGACAAGGCCACCCTGCGTTCGGACGCTGTTGCGATCCTGAGCGAAGCCACCGAGATCCTGAAGCGTTACCCGGATCTGCGCGTTGAAGTTGCCGGTCACACCGATTCCAAGGGTACCGACGCTTACAACCAGAAGCTGTCCGAGCGTCGCGCCAAGGCTGTGTACGACTACCTGACCACCAACGGTGTGTCGGCTGCTCGTCTGCAGGGCCCGATCGGCTACGGCGAGAGCCGTCCGATTGCTCCGAACACCAATGCTGATGGTTCGGACAACCCGGAAGGTCGCGCAAAGAACCGTCGTACCGAGCTGAACGTCCAGAACTAATCGGACGCTTCGGTTTCAGTACCGCAGTTTGAGAACAAGGCCCGGCATCTGCCGGGCCTTGTTTGTTTTCGCGTCGGCGGCTTTTCCTGAGCGTAATTTGTGTGACGTCGGCGGGTAATCGCGGTTTGCGCGCATATAACGGTTGAAAGCGCTGCGGGCGCTGCCTACACTCGCCGCGTTAACTTGCCGAATGGAAATTCAATGCTGCGTATCGCTCTGGCTGGTCTTGTCGCCCTGGCATTTGTGCCTGCCGCCCATGCAGCCGTGGATTGCTCGGCCAGTTCCGTGACGCCAGCGCCGCTGGCGACCTCGCTGATCGCACCGGTGGCTTCGGAGCTGTATGTGCGTCCGGGCCAGTTGGGCATGCCGTCGGGCGTATTGAGCTCGGCCGGTGGTGATGAGCAGTCGCTTGATCGCGTGCTGATGCGCCTGCGGGTCGAGAGCTGCAACAACGTGGCCAACGCCATTCCGGCGCGTCCGGCGATCAATGCCAACGATCCGGCTGCCTACAAGCCGCAGACCGAGTTCGACAACACGCCGTGGCGTTTCGACATGAGCCAGAACGGCAAGCGCATGACCGCCGAAGAATTCGATGCCTGGATGAAGGCGCGCGGTGTGCGCGTGGTCAAGGCGCGTCCGGTTGCCACCGATCCGGCAGCAGCACCGGCTGCCGCGCAGCCTGCTGCCGAGGTCAAGTAAGGCGGCACAGCCGCTTGCAGTCCCGATGTCGTCGTCCAAGCCTCCGTATCCACCGCACGCCCGCCGCGCAACGCCCGGCGGGCGTTTGCTTTCACGTGCGCCCCGCAACGCTGCGCACGCGGGCAAGGCCACCGCAGGGGTTCGGCATGGTCTGGCGCGGGTGCTGTCCAAGGCCGGCGTGTGCTCGCGCACCGAGGCGGCACGGCGGGTGCTCGATGGCCGCGTCAGTGTGGATGGCAAGGTGGTGCGCGACCCGGAGTTTCCGGTGGTTGCTGGTCGCCAGCAGGTGTTGTTGGACGGTTTACCGCTGGCTGCGCCGCGGCGCCTCTACCTGGCCTTGAACAAGCCGCGTGGTCTGGTCACCACGGTGCAGGACGAGCAGGGCCGCGACACCGTCTACCAGTGCTTTGAAGGTGCTGGTCTGCCGTGGATGGCGCCGGTAGGGCGTTTGGACAAGGCCAGTGAAGGCCTGCTGTTCTTCAGCAATGATCCGGAGTGGGCAGCGCGTCTCACCGAACCCAGTACCGGCCCATTGAAAACCTACCGGGTACAGGTAGATGCTGTGCCCGATGCGGCATTGCTGGAGCGCATGCAGGCGGGTATCGACGATGAAGGCGAACGCCTGGCGGCGTATTCGGTACAGCTGCTGCGGCATGGCGAACGTACCGCGTGGCTGGAGGTGGTGCTGGATGAAGGGCGCAATCGCCACATCCGGCGTCTGCTCAAGGCCTTGGGGCTGGAAGTGCTGCGCTTGATGCGGGTGGCGATAGGACCGGTGCAGCTGGGCGAACTGGGCAAGGGTCAATGGCGGGAGTTGAGCCAAGTGGAGCTGAATGCGCTGCAGGCGGCCAGCAAAATCGCGCATGTCAGCGTGAGTGACTAATTTCAATAAATTCAGGCAAATAGCTGTACTAGCTAAGATGGTGGATTAGACTGCGACTCTAATTACTTGAGGTTATTGCCATGCAAGCTTTTTCCCGTGTCTCTGGCATCGTTCTCATGGCGGCTTCGGTTGTGTTGTTGGCTGGTTGCGCCAGCTCGGGCAAGAAGGCTGCCAAAGTCGATGACAAGGTGATCGAAGTGCGGGTGGAGACGCCGCTGGCCGAGAAGGATTCACTGGGCAATTACCGTTTCATGATGCAGCAGGGCGATCAGAAGATGAGCGCCGATCAGTTCGATGCGTGGATGAAGGCCAATGGCATCCGTGTCGCCAAGGGCGCAGCGGTACCGGCGCCTGCAGCGCCTGCCAAGAAGAACTAGGAACAGCACTTGTAGTGCCGAGCCATGCTCGGCAAGGGGCTTTAC
>NZ_JBRREI010000073.1:0-19832 GCF_056760195.1 Stenotrophomonas sp. STEN020 | reverse complement strand
CTGGCGGCCCGCCCCCCGCCGCCGCCGCCCCCCCCCCCCCGCCCCCCCCCCCCCCAACTTTGTTTGATTGGGTGCACCGCCGGTTTCCTAGCATGGCTCGGCACTACAGATGCATTCTTTTCGCTGAATTTGATCCAGATCAGTCGCCTACGGTGCGCATTGCCGCCAACAAGGGGACAATAGAGGTCTGCGCGCCATCCGCGCCCCTGTTCGACCTCCGTTGCAAAGGATTTCCCCCATGGCTGCACGCAAGCAAAAGACCTATCCGATCGAAGTCCAGGCCAAGCCCGGCCTGCCGCTGGGCATGAGCCCGGCCATTTTCCTGCGCGATTACTGGCAGAAACGCCCGCTGTTGATCCGCGCCGCCTTCCCGGATTTCGAAACCCCGGTGCTGCCGGAAGACCTTGCTGGCCTGGCCTGCGAAGAAGGTGCGCTGGCCCGCATCGTCAGCCATGACCGTGCCACCGACGGCTGGACCCTGCGTACCGGCCCGTTCCAGGAAGAAGACTTCCCCGGCATGCCCGACCACGACTGGACCCTGCTGGTGCAGGACGTGGACAAGTGGGACCCGGAAGTGCGCGCCCTGACCTCCTACTTCAACTTCCTGCCGCGCTGGCGCATGGACGACGTGATGATCAGCTTTGCCGCCACCGGCGGTTCGGTTGGCGCCCATGTCGACCAGTACGACGTGTTCCTGCTGCAGGCCCATGGCCAGCGCCGCTGGCAGATCGACGCCAGCGAGTCGACCAAGGGCAAGCGTCCGTCGCTTGAGTTCCGCCCCGACGTCGAGCTGAAGCTGCTGAAGAAGTTCAAGGCGACCCACGATTGGGTGCTGGGCCCGGGCGACATGCTGTACCTGCCGCCGAACGTGCCGCACAACGGCGTTGCGGTGAACCCCTGCTTGACCTTCTCGTTCGGCATGCGCGCGCCGTCCTCGGCTGAGCTGATCAGCGACTATCTGGACGACCTGGTCGCCGATGCCGACGAATCGATCCGTTTCCAGGACCCGGACCTGAAGCTGCCGGAAGACCCGAACGAGATCGATGCCGCCGCGATGAAGCGCGTGGTCGCCGCGCTCAATGCGCTGCGCATGAACGACCCGGATCGCCTCGGCAACTGGTTCGGCCGCTTCATCACCACCTACCGCGCCGCCGGCGACATCCTGCCCTCGCAGGCACCGCCGTCGCCGGAAGAAGTAGTCGCCGAGCTGGAAAATGGCGGCGTGCTTGAACGCCATCCGTGGGCCCGCCTGGCTTGGCGCCGCGCCACCCGTGGCGCCTCGCTGTACTGCTCCGGCCTGGCGTTCCAGTTGTCGATCAAGGACGCGCAGACCCTTGCCGGTGCCGAACAGATCGATATCGCCCTGTTCAACAAGCTCGCCAACAAGGGCCGTGATGCGCTGATGGAACTGATCGTCGGCGGCCATTACCAGCTGCTGGACGTGGAAACCATTGCCGCCATGCTGGCCGAGCAGGACGCGCTGGAAGCCATGGAAGACGTGACCGAGGAAGATTTCGAGGACGAGGATTTCGATGACGAAGCCGATGCCCCGGAAGTCGAGATCGAAGTCATCGAGTACAGCGAAGCCGGTGAAGGCGAGCCGTCCAGCGCCAGCATCGAGACCGTGCTGGTCAATGAGGAAGGCGTCGAGGTCGTGGTGATCTGCAACGACGGCGAAGAAGAAGACGAAGACGACGCGGAAAACCCGTCGGCATGAGTCACAACGCGATCTTTCAAGTAGAGATCGCCGACTACGCCGTGCAGCAGACACTGCTGCACGGCGTGCGTCATACCGTATTTGTCGATGAACAGAACGTCCCGGTCGAGCTGGAAATAGACGCACTGGACCCGCTCAGCGACCACGCCCTGGCATTGGACCAACACGGCCAAGCCATAGGCGCGGCTCGACTGACCCCCGACCAGCGCATCGGCCGCATGGCCGTGCTCGCCGCCTGGCGCGGCAAGGGCGTCGGCCAAGCCTTGCTGAATGCGCTATTGAGCGCCGCCCGCAAGCGCGGCTGGGGCGAAGTCAGCCTGCATGCCCAGCTGCACGCCCGCGACTTCTATGCCTGCAATGGGTTTCTGCCGGAAGGCGTTGAATTTGAAGAGGCCGGCATCGGCCACCAAACCATGCGCCGGCGTCTGGACGGTGCGATGCGGGTGCAGGACCCGGACCAGGCCCGCGCCGCCATGGCCACGGTCATCCACGGCGCACGTCGCCACCTGCATCTGCAGCTACGCGGCAACGACGCCCTGCTCGGCCAAGCGCTGGTCCTGGACGCGCTGCGCCGCTTTGCCACCGCCCGCCACGACAAGCAGGTACTGGTGCTGCTGCACGAAGCCGACCTGCCAGCCCTGCCCGCGGCCTTCATCGCCCTGGTGCAGCGCCTGCCCAGTGTGTTCAAGCTACGTGAGCCGGTAGACCCGATGGACTGCGAGGTCAGTTCGGCCGCCATCAGCAACGATCGGGGCGACTGCTACTTTCGTCCAATGGGCGCCCGCGTAGAAGGCGAACTGTCCCTGGACAGCCCCGCCCGCGCGCAGCAGCAGGAAGCGCTGTTCAAGCGTATCTGGGAGCGTTCACGTGATTGCAACGGGCTTCGCGTACTAGGTGTCTGAGCATTGACCGGGGCAGGACACGCCGCAGTCAGGTATTAATGCGCGGGACAGTGTAGGTGCCCCTTCCTGTCCAGTGAGGGGTATAATTTCGTGGTTAGAACACGCCCGCGCGGGACGCTGTAGCAGGTCCGCCGGTTCCCAGAACTACCCCACAAGTGAATCCGACTCTCCATCGTGGACAATCTACTGAAGCAGTTTGCGCAATCATCGCAGCTCGCCGGCGGCAACGCCTCCTATGTCGAGGACCTGTACGAACAGTACCTCGTCTCCCCGGACAGTGTGGACCCCAAGTGGAAGTCCTACTTTGACGGCTTCAAAGGCCGCGAAGCTGGCGATGTGCCGCACTCTGCCGCCATCGCACACATCACCGAAGCCGCAAAGAACGCTGGCAAGGTCGGCGCCAACGCCGGTTCCGGCGACGAGCGCGAGCGCAATGTCGGCCGCCTGATCACCGCCTACCGTTCGCGCGGCCACCTCGGCGCCAACCTTGATCCGCTGGGCCTGACCCCGCCGGTCAACCCGCCGGACCTGGGCCTGCCCTTCCACCACCTCAGCGATGCCGACCTCAACGACGAGTTCAGCACCGGTGGTGTCGGCGGCCAGCCGCGGATGAAGCTGCGTGATCTGTTTGCGCGCCTGAAGGCGACCTATACCGGCTCGATCGGCGCAGAGTTCATGTATATCGCCGAAGTCGAGCAGCGCCAGTGGCTCTACCAGCGTCTCGAAACCGCCGGCGGCAACTACAACCTGGATGCCGACACCAAGCGTCGCACCCTGGAGCGTCTGACCGCGGCCGAAGGCCTCGAGCGATACCTGCACACCAAGTACGTCGGCCAGAAGCGCTTCTCGCTGGAAGGCGGCGACTCGCTGATCCCGATGATGGACACCATCATCCGCGACGCCGGCAAGGAAGGCGTCAAGGACGTGATCATCGGCATGGCCCACCGTGGCCGTCTGAACGTGCTGGTCAACACCCTCGGCAAGAACCCGCGCAAGCTGTTCGACGAGTTCGAAGGCAAGTTCGAGCACGACGACCGCGCCGTTGCCGGTGACGTGAAGTACCACATGGGCTTCTCGGCCGACGTCGCCAGCGATGGCGGCCCGGTGCACCTGGCCCTGGCGTTCAACCCGTCCCACCTCGAAATCGCCGATCCGGTGGTTGTTGGCTCGGTGCGCTCGCGCCAGGAACGCCGCAACGACACCGCGCGCAAGCAGGTGATGCCGGTCCTGATCCACGGCGACGCTGCATTCGCCGGCCAGGGCGTGGTGATGGAGCTGTTCCAGATGTCGCAGGCCCGCGGTTTCGCGGTCGGCGGCACCGTGCACATCGTCATCAACAACCAGGTGGGCTTCACCACCTCCAACCGCGACGACTCGCGCTCGACCCTGTACTGCACCGACATCGCCAAGATGGTCGCTGCACCGGTCCTGCACGTGAACGGCGACGATCCCGAAGCCGTGGTGTTCGCGGCCAAGCTGGCCTATGACTTCCGCCAGCAGTTCAACAAGGACGTCGTGATCGACCTGGTCTGCTACCGCCGCTGGGGTCACAACGAAGCCGATGAACCGGCGATCACCCAGCCGCTGATGTACCAGGTGATCCGCAAGCACAAGACTACCCGCGAGCTCTACGCAGAGCAGCTGGAAGCCGCAGGCGTCATCGCTGCCGGCGCTGGTAAGGACATGGTCGACGCTTACCGCAACAAGCTGGACTCCGGTGAAGTCACCACCGAGCTGGCCAAGGTCGAAAAGACCCCGGCCACCAGCAAGATGTACGTGGATTGGTCGAAGTACCTGTCGGGCAAGCTGTCCGATCCGGTCAGCACCAAGGTCGACATGGGCAAGCTGACCCAGCTGGCCACCATGATCAACACCATTCCGGAAGGCGTGGAAGTGCATTCGCGCGTTGCCAAGGTATACGACGACCGTCGCAAGATGGCCGCCGGTGAAATCCTCGGCGACTGGGGCTTTGCCGAAAACCTGGCCTACGCAACGCTGCTGGACGAAGGCAATGCGCTGCGTCTGGTTGGCCAGGACGTGGGCCGCGGCACCTTCACCCACCGCCACGCGATCCTGCACGACCAGAAGACCGACAACTACTACCTGCCGTTGCGTCAGCTGGTCGAGTCGCCGGAACAGGCCACCATCATCGATTCGCTGCTCAGCGAAGAAGCCGTGATGGCGTTCGAATACGGCTTCTCCACCACCGATCCGAATACCTTGTGCATCTGGGAAGGCCAGTTCGGCGACTTTGCCAACGGCGCCCAGGTCGTGATCGATCAGTTCATCGCCTCCGGCGAAGCAAAGTGGGGCCGTATCTCCGGCCTGACCCTGCTGCTGCCGCACGGTTATGAAGGTCAGGGTCCGGAACACAGCTCAGCGCGCCTTGAGCGCTTCCTGCAGCTGTGCGCACTGGAGAACATGCTGGTCTGCGTGCCGTCGACTCCGGCGCAGGCATTCCACATGCTGCGTCGCCAGATGCGCATGGCTACCCGCAAGCCGCTGGTCGTCATGTCGCCCAAGTCGCTGCTGCGTCACAAGCTGGCCGTGTCCAGCCTGGACGAAATGGCCAACGGCGAGTTCCAGCACCTGATCGGCGACGCCACCGCGGACGTCAAGAAGGTCAAGCGCGTCGTCGTGTGTTCGGGCAAGGTCTATTACGACCTGCTTGAAGACGTGACCAAGCGCGGTCAGGATGACGTTGCACTGGTGCGCGTTGAACAGCTCTACCCGTTCCCGCGCCCGGCGCTGGCTGCCGAACTGAAGAAGTACGGCAAGGCAACCGACGTCGTGTGGTGCCAGGAAGAGCCGATGAACCAGGGTGCGTGGTACCAGATCAAGCACCACCTGCAGGCATGCGTGGCCGATGGCCAGGCACTGCACTATGCCGGTCGTCCGCGTTCTCCGTCGCCTGCTGTTGGCCACATGTCCGATCACCTGCGCGAACTCGCACAGCTGCTCGCCGACGCGCTGGTCAACAAGATCGACGACAACTACGCCGAATAAGCCCCCTTTTCCACAAGAATAACGAAACCAGGAAATCAGCCAAATGGCCACCGAAGTCAAAGTACCGGTACTGCCCGAATCCGTCTCCGACGCCACCATCGCCACCTGGCACAAGAAGGTTGGTGATGCGGTCAAGCGTGATGAGAACCTGCTCGACCTGGAAACCGACAAGGTCGTGTTGGAAGTACCGGCGCCGGTTGATGGCGTGCTGAAGGAAATCAAGTTCCAGGAAGGCGACACCGTCACCTCGAGCCAGCTGCTGGCGATCATCGAGGAAGGCGCGGTTGCCGCTGCCGCTCCGGCCGCTGCTGCTGAAGCACCGAAGGCTGCTGCCCCGGCCGCCGCCGCTCCGGCCGCTGCCGCTGCTCCGGCCCCGGCTGCCAAGTCGGCTGCCGACGGCCTGCCGCCGGGCGCCCGCTTCTCGGCAATCACCGAAGGCGTGAACCCGGCTGATGTGTCCGGCACCGGCCGTCATGGCGCCGTGACCAAGGAAGACATCGTCAACTTCGCCCGCAACGGCGGCGTCGGCAAGGCCGGCGGCGCACGTCCGGAAGAACGCGTACCGATGACCCGCATGCGCAAGCGCATTGCCGAGCGTCTGATGCAGTCGAAGAACTCGACCGCCATGCTGACCACCTTCAACGAAGTCAACCTGTCCAAGGTTTCGGCTGCGCGCAAGGAACTGCAGGAAGAGTTCGTCAAGGCCCACGGCATCAAGCTCGGTTTCATGAGCTTCTTCGTCAAGGCTGCCGCCAACGCACTGCAGCGCTTCCCGCTGGTCAATGCCTCGATCGATGGTGACGACATCATCTATCACGGCTACTCGGACATCTCGATTGCCGTGTCGACCGAGAAGGGTCTGGTGACCCCGGTGCTGCGCAACGTCGAGCGCATGTCGTTCGCCGACATCGAAAAGGCAATTGCCGACTACGCCAAGAAGGCCCGTGACGGCAAGCTGTCGCTGGAAGAACTGCAGGGCGGCACCTTCACCGTGACCAACGGTGGCACCTTCGGCTCGCTGATGTCGACCCCGATCGTCAACCCGCCGCAGAGCGCCATCCTCGGCATGCACGCCATCAAGGACCGTCCGATCGCCGAGAACGGCCAGGTCGTGATCGCCCCGATGATGTACCTGGCCATGTCCTATGACCACCGCATCATCGATGGCAAGGATTCGGTGCAGTTCCTGGTGGACATCAAGAACCAGCTGGAAAACCCGGGCCGCATGCTGTTCGGTCTGTAATAGCCGGGAATCGGGAATGGAGAATCGGGAATGGGTAAGCACTTACCCACCCCTCCATTCCCGCTTGGACCCGATCGGAGAGGCGGGTTGGTTTGGCTACTGCTTTGACCATTCCCCACTCCCTATTCCCCATTCCCGCGAGTGAATAAAATGAGCGAACAACAACAATTCGACGTCGTCGTCATCGGTGCTGGTCCGGCCGGCTACCACGCTGCCATCCGCGCCGCACAGCTGGGCCTGAAGACCGCCTGCATCGATGCAGCGCTGGGCAAGGACGGCAAGCCGGCACTGGGCGGCACCTGCCTGCGCGTGGGCTGCATCCCGTCCAAGGCGCTGCTGGACTCCTCGCGCCAGTACTGGAACATGGGCCACATCTTCGATCAGCACGGCATCAGCTTCAACGACGCCAAGATCGACGTGAACAAGATGGTCGGCCGCAAGGACGCCATCGTGAAGCAGTTCACCGGCGGCATCGCCCAGTTGTTCAAGGCCAACAAGGTCGCCACCTACTACGGCTTCGGCCAGCTGCAGGCCGGCAATGTGGTCAAGGTCAAGCAGCACGACGGCTCGGAAGTCGAGCTCAAGGGCACCAACGTCATCATCGCCGCCGGTTCGGACTCGATCGAACTGCCGTTCGCCAAGTTTGACGGCAAGCACATCGTCGACAACGTCGGCGCACTGGACTTCACCGAAGTGCCGAAGCGTCTGGCCGTGATCGGCGCCGGCGTGATCGGCCTGGAACTGGGCAGCGTGTGGAAGCGCCTGGGTTCGGACGTCACCATCCTGGAAGCACTGCCGGAATTCCTGGCTGCTGCCGATGCTGAAGTCGCCAAGGTTGCCGCCAAGGAATTCAAGAAGCAGGGCCTGAACATCCTGCTCAACGCCAAGGTCTCCAAGACCGAGATCAAGGGCGAAGAAGTCATCGTCAGCTACACCGATGCCGAAGGCGAGAAGAGCCTGACCGTCGACAAGCTGCTGGTGGCCGTTGGCCGTCGCGCTGCCAGCAAGGGCCTGCTGGCCGATGGCACCGGCGTGCAGATCAACGAGCGTGGCCAGATCGTGGTCGACGACCATTGCCACACCGGCGTCGATGGCGTCTGGGCAGTGGGTGACTGCGTGCGCGGCCCGATGCTGGCCCACAAGGGCTTTGAAGAAGGCGTCGCCGTGGCTGAGCTGATTGCTGGCCTGCCGGGCCACGTCAACTTCGACACCATCCCGTGGGTGATCTACACCGAACCGGAACTGGCGTGGGTCGGCAAGACCGAAGCCCAGCTCAAGGCCGAGGGCATCCCGTACAAGGCTGGCAGCTTCCCGTTCGCCGCCAACGGCCGCGCCGTCGCCATGGTGGAGCCGGCTGGCTTCGTCAAGGTGCTGGCACACGCCGAAACCGACCGCGTGCTGGGTATGCACCTGGTTGGCGCCAATGTCTCCGAGCTGGTGCACGAAGGTGTGCTGACCATGGAGTTCAGCGGCTCGTCCGATGACCTGGCCCGCATCTGCCACGCCCACCCGTCGCTGTCCGAGGCAGTGCACGACGCGGCGATGGCAGTGACCAAGCGCGCCATCCACAAGGCCAACTAAGCTCCACGGCCTGTGACCTGAAGGCTCCGCTCCGGCGGAGCCTTCTTGCTTTTGTAGTCCCCGGTCTGCGTGCGTATTCATCGGCAGCAGAGCGACCACCTCTTCCCATCCATCAGGAACAACACATGAAGTCCATCTGCGTCTATTGCGGCTCCAATCCCGGCGCCAAGCCCATCTACGTCGAACGCGCCACCGAGTTGGGCACGCGCATCGCCAACGAAGGCCTGCGCCTGGTCTATGGTGGCGGCCGTACCGGCCTGATGGGCGCGGTAGCCGATGGCGTGCTGGCGGCAGGTGGCGAAGTCACCGGCGTGATTCCGCAGCATCTGGTGGACATGGAAGTCGCGCACAAGGGCGTGACCTCGCTGGAAATCGTCAGCTCGATGCATGAGCGCAAGTCGCGCATGTTCGACCTGTCCGACGCCTTCGTCGCCCTGCCCGGCGGCTTCGGTACTGCCGAAGAGATTTTCGAGATGCTGACCTGGCGCCAGCTCGGCATCGGCCACAAGCCCTGCGCCTTCCTCGATATCGATGGCTTCTACCAGCCGCTGATCGGCATGATCGACACCATGGTCAGCGAGCGCTTCCTGCACCCGGAACAGCGCGAAGACCTGTGGTACGGCGACGACGCCACGCAGATGTTCGAATGGATGCGCAACTACTCCCCGGCGCAGGCTGACAAGTGGTTTGACGAGAAGAAGCGCAACGCACTGCGTTGAGGCAAACGGCGAGCTTTTTGTAGGAGCGGCGCAAGCCGCGAAGCTCATACACCACACAGATCATCGGCATTCAAAGCCCCCAACGGCAACATCCAATGCGCATCGTGCAATTGCAGCCGATGCGCGACGGATGCATTTGTGGCTTCGCGGCTCACGCCGCTCCCACAATCGTCCGGTTGGTTTTTGTGGGAGAGGCATGAGCCGCGAAGCTCGTATCCTGCATAGACCGCAGGCCTTTGAAGCAAACAACAGCAAAGGCCAACATGCATCGTGCAATCGCAATCGATGCGCGTCGGGGACATTGCCGGCTTCGCGGCTGACGCCGCTCCTACGAAAGCCTGCGCTTATGCGCGCTGCAAGGTCTCTTCGCGGGGCGCCGGGTAACCCAGCAGGTAACCCTGGCCGAAGTTGCAGCCCAGATCCTTGAGCGTCTGCAGCTGTCGTTCGTTCTCGATGCCCTCGCCTATCGTCTCGATGCCCAACGTGCGTGCGAGCGACAGCACGCCTTCCACCAGCGCAAGCGTACTGTTGCTGCCTTCATCATGCAGACCGGCAACGAAGCTGCGGTCCACCTTCAGCGCACTGATCGGGAAGCGATGCAGATAGGACAGCGCCGAATAGCCGGTGCCGAAGTCATCCAGCTGCACCACCACGCCGCGCTCGCGCAGCTGATGCAGTGCACGCAAGGTGCGCGGCTCGTCATCCAGCAAGGCCATCTCGGTGATCTCTACGCGTAGACGCCCGGGGTCTGCCCCTGCTGCATCCAACATCCCCAGCAGCCGCGGTGCAAACTCAGCCGAACGGAAATGCCGCGGCGAGACGTTCACCGAGATGTAGCCGGCAGCCGAAGCCGCCATGTCCTGCATCACCTGCTCGTAGATCTGCCAGTCGACCTGTTCGATCAGACCGCTTTCCTCACCCAACGATAGAAATTCACCCGGCAGCAATACACCACGACGCTCATGCTGCCAACGCAGCAGCGCCTCGTGCCCGACCACCTGGCCATCGAGCAGGGACACGATGGGCTGGTAATACGGCAGGAAATCGCGCTTTTTGATCGCCCTGCGCAGGTCCGCTTCCAGCTCAAGACTGCGCATGGCCTCGTCGTGCATCGCGCCGTCGAACATCACGCAGCGGTCCTGGCCCTTGAGCTTGGCCCGGTACATCGCAGCGTCCGCGTCGCGCAGCAGGTCCGCGCCAGATGTGTAGCGGGCATCCCATACCGCGATGCCGATGCTGCCGGAGGGGAACAGCTCGCGTCCATCCACCCACATCGGCGCTTCCAGCGCTTTGAGCAGGCGACGGCCCAGGTCCATCGCTGCGTTCGAACCGCGATCGGAGTGCACAAGCAGCGCGAATTCATCGCCACCCAGTCGCGCCACCACGTCCTCACCACGCACCAGACCCACTAGCCGGCGCGCGACCTCGACCAGCATCTGGTCGCCAGCGGCATGACCAATACTGTCGTTGACCCACTTGAAGCGATCCAGATCGAGGAACAGCAAGGCGAAATGCGGGGCGATACCCAACTCCGCATTCTCGATTGCACGCTCCAATCGATCCTGCAAGTGCAGGCGATTGGGTAGCCCGGTCAGCACGTCATGCATGGCCAGATGGGTCAAACGCTGCTCGGCACGCATACGTTCGCCAATCTGTCCCAGCAACTTCTGATTCACCTCGCCCAACTCACGGGTGCGCTCTGTCACTCGCAGCTCCAGGTCGGCGTGGGCCTGCAGCAAGCGCTGTTGATCGCGCTGGCGGGCAAGACTGTTGCCGATGGCGCGGGCAACAAATACCAACAAGCGCTGATCATCGGCAGTGAACGCGACCTCCGGGTTGTAGCTCTGCACCGCAATGACGCCTACTACTTCGTCATCACTGAACAAGGGCACGCCCAGCCAGCACTGCGACTTGGCGCCGAATTCCTTCAAGTCCCCGGCCGCGATCAACCTGTCGATATCCGCCCGCGTCAGCAGCACCGGTTCGCGGCGTTGCAACGCGTATTCGGTCAAGCCATCGCTGAAGATCCGGGTTGCGCGTTCGCGGTTGAAGCGATCCACGGAATAGACGAACTCGATGCCGGTTGCATCTGCTGTCACCATCGCCACGTAGAAGTTGCTGGCATCCAGCAGCCGGCCGATGATCTCGTGCACCTGCGCATAGAAATCGCCGGTGGCCTTGCCACTCATCGCCAGCTCGGAGATGTTGAACAGCGCCGCCTGCAGCAATTCCGCACGCCGGCGTTCGATGATCTCGCCCTGCAGGTGGTCGTTGATGTGTTCCAGATCCTGGGTGCGCTGCCAGACCCGCTGCTCGAGCTGCGCATGCGCCTGATGCCGATCCATCGCGGTAAGGATGTGCTTGGCGACAAAGTTCAGCAGCGCCAGCTCTTCCTCGCCATAGCAGGCATCGGCAACATAGCTTTGCACCACGATGGCGCCGCACACCCGGTTGTCGCGCCACATCGGCACACCCAGCCAGTCGGTACTCTCCTCGCCCTCCGATACCTCGTACGGCTGTTCCAGATATTTGGCCAGCTCACGCGACGGCCCGCTCAGTGCCCGACCATTGCGCAGCACCGCAAAGGTCAAACTGGCCGGCATTTCCTCGTAACGATAGCGACGCCCGGGGTCAGGCAGGTAGCTGTCATGGGTATCAACGAAATAAAGGAATTCCAGACTCTGCTGATTCTCATCGCACTCGACGATGTAGCAGTTCTCCGCGTACATCAACGAACCGAGGATGCGATGGAAATGCGCCATCATCTCAGTCATCGCCAGATCGGCGCCGGCCAGATCGGCAATTTCGAACAGGGCCTTCTGCAGCTGTTTGGAGCGCTGCAATTCTTCGATCTGGATGCGCTGACGCATCAGTTCCATGGCCGAGCAGATCAACACCCGCGCCGTGCCCTGCCATGCTTCGCGGCGTGCCACCGGCAATGCCTGTTCGGGATCGATCAGCAGCACGTAGTCCGCGTCGCTGTCGTGACTCCATTCCAGTAGGTGGACGGAGCCGGGAAGATCTCCGGTATTGCCTGCAAGGCAGTCACGCGCCAGCTGGCACAGGCCATCGGCTGATTCCGGGAAACTGCAGCTACCCTTGCCCAGCAAACCGTCGTGCCACGCCAGCGCAACCGTGCTGACGGGAGGCAACAAGCTCTGCAATGTCGCTACCACTTTGGTGACCGGCGAAAATGTATCGGCGCGTTGGGTTTCGACCTTCGCGTCAAGCTCGCTATACGACATGTATCCGTTCTCTCTGGGTCCCGGCATCCCGGAACTCCCCCCTGAACCTCCAGCATACCTTTCGCAGCGGTCAAGAGCAGTGCGTCGCAGAAAAAGATTCCGATTCACGATTATGAATGCGCATTGCCGCAGCCTCCCGCGGAGCTAGGCAGAATCCAAGCCAGCCACTACGCTTGGCAGGTGGATACCGCTGTCCAAACCCCTACCGATGAAGTGCTGATGTTGGCCTATGCCGACGGTGACAGCGATGCGTTCTCCGAGCTCTATGCCCGGCATCGCGCGCGGCTGTTCCACTATCTGCTCGGCCAGCTGCGCGACCGGCCGTTGGCCGAGGAACTCTTTCAGGACGTCTGGCAGAAGATGATCAATGCCCGCGCTGGCTGGAAGCCTGACGCGGCCTTTGCCACCTGGCTGTTCCGTATCGCCCACAACCGCCTCAACGACCATTGGCGGGCCGCCCGCCATCGCCCGGCAGCACCAGAAGACGCCGACGAGCGCACCGCGCGTCTAGCCGACAACTGCACGCCGGAATTACTGGCAGACGAACAAGCCCAGCGCCTGCAACTGCGCCAGGCCTTGGCCGAGTTGCCACCGGAACAACAGGAAGTCGTGATCCTGCGACTGGAACAGGAACTCAGCCTGGAGGAGATCGGGCAGATCACCGGCGTGGGCCGGGAAACCGTCAAGTCGCGGCTGCGCTATGCGATGGACAAGCTGCGCGCGAGGTTGAGCGAATGAACATCCCAGACATGCTGACTCCCGAAGAGCGTGAGCTGGCCCGGCTGCTCGGGCGCCCTGGCGCTGGTGCCGCAGGGCCAAGCGCGCAGTTGGATGCGCGGATTCTGGCCATGGCCCAGGGCAACGCACAGGCGCCGGCCCAGCCCCAATCAGAGACGCAGGCTGCGCTTCGCGAAGCGCTCACAGCCAACTTGCGCCCAGCATCGCGCAACCGTGGCTGGGGACGCCGCCGCGGACTGGTGTCTTCATTTGCCGTGGCAGCGTCACTGGTGCTGGTGGTTGGTCTGGCCTGGCAGCTGCGCCCGCTGCCGCCGCAGCCAGCAATGCAGCACGCCGAAGTGGCCGCGCCTGCTGCCGATATGGCAGCCGCAGAGGTAGCTGCTGTTCCGGCTGCTGCGCCAATGCCGAACCAGTCAGCCGAGGATGCTGCCGCTGCCTCAGCACCCGCAGCACCGCAAGCCCAATCCGTGGCAAGCGCGAAGGAACGTCGTGCCGATGCGCCGCAAGCTCCTCAGGCAAATGTTGCGGGCAATGACGAGACAAACGTCATCGAAAAACCCAGCACTAGCAATGCAGGGCAATCACCACGCGCCGTCGCCAATGCGCCGGTTACGCCCCCGGCACCGCCCGCACCTCCCGCTCCGCCAATGCCGATGATGGCCCCGGCACCGATGGCTGCCCCGGTTCAAGCCGAGCAGGCCATCAGCACCGCCGGCGCGCAAGCTGACCTCTATCGCAGCGAGGCCGCGCCAGCACGCGCTGCACCCCCGCGTCTGGCGCCTGCTGGTTCCACACCGATTCCCCATGCTGGCACCAAGGCCGTAAGCAAAGCCGCCGATGCGCGTCGCCAGCGTGCGGAAGCAATCGCCGCCGACAGCACACCCGACATCGAAGCCGACACCACGCTGTCACGCCACCAATGGATCAAGCGCATCCGCGAGCGCCACGAAGCTGGTGATCTGGAAGGTGCAAAGGCCAGCCTGCGGCGCTTTGCCCACGACTACCCGGAAGCGCGCATTCCGCGCGATCTGCGGCCGCTGCTCAAGGATTGAGCAGCATCGGCTACCGCTTTGCAGCGCTGCCACTAGAATGACGGCAATGCTCGACACTCTCGCCGCACCCGCCAGCCACGAGCTGGAGATCAAACACAGCCGCTTCCTCGCACAGGCAGCGCCGATCAGCGATGCCGGCGCAGCGCTGGCATTCATCCAGTCGGTTTCGGATGTCGATGCCACCCACAACTGCTGGGCCTACCGGCATGGCAATGACTACCGCTCCAGCGACGACGGCGAGCCGGCCGGCACTGCCGGGCGCCCGATTCTGGCGGCGATTGATGGCCAGGGCTACGACCGTATCGCCGTAGTGGTCACGCGCTGGTATGGCGGCATCAAACTCGGCGCTGGTGGCCTGGTCCGTGCCTACGGCGGCACCGCGGCCGAATGCCTGCGACTGGCTCAACGCAGCCCGCTGGTACCGATGACCGAGCGCATCCTGCAATGTGGCTTTGAGGACATGGGTATCGTGCATACCCTGCTGGGTGCCACCGGCGCCGAGAAGCTTGACGAACAATTCCTGCCCGAAGGCCTGCGCCTGCATGTGCGCCTGCCGGCAGACCAGATCGATGCGCTGGCCCTGCGCCTGCGCGACGCCACCCGCGACCGCCTACGCCTGAGCGAACCCGCCGACCATGACTGAAGCAGCTTCCACCCCGCCGCAGCGCAAACTGCAGAAACTCGGCAGCCTGAAAACCCTGTGGCCGTTCGTGCGTCGCCACGCTGGCCTGTTCACCGCTTGGCTGGTCGCTTTGGCCGTGTCGTCGACGGCGACCTTGAGCCTGCCGATGGCGGTCAAGCAGATGATCGACCACGGCTTCTCCGGTGGCGGCGAGATCAACCGCGCCTTCATGTTGCTGTTCGTCGTCGCGGTGGTGCTGGCACTGGCGACCGCCGCACGTTTCTTCTTCGTCTCCCTGCTGGGCGAGAAAGTCGTTGCCGACCTGCGCGCCAAACTCTACGCGCACCTGATTGGTCTGGACGCTGGCTTCCACGACCGTACCCGCAGCGGCGAGCTGGTGTCACGGCTGACCGCCGACAGCGAACTGCTGCGCAGCGTGATCGGCTCAACCATGTCGGTGGCACTGCGCAGCAGCGTCACCGTGATCGGTGCGATGGTGATGTTGTTCGTCACCAGTCCGCACCTGGCGGTGTACTCGCTGATCGGCATTCCGTTGGCGGTGCTGCCGATCGTGTTGGGCGCACGCAAGCTGCAGAAGATCTCTCGCGCCAGCCAGGACCGCGTCGCCGATGCCAATGCGCTCGCCTCGGAAACACTGGGCGCGGTGCGCACCGTGCAGGCGCATGCCCGCGAGCCGTATGAGCGCGGCCGCTTCGAGGCGGCGTTGGATATCTCGGTGGCCACCGCGAAGCGTCGCATCCGCACCCAATCCTTCGTCACCGCCATCGCCATCGTGCTGGTATTCGGTGCAATCGTTGCGGTGCTGTGGTCGGGCGCACACGATGTGGTCGACGGCCGCATGACTGCCGGTACGCTAGGCCAGTTCGTGCTGTACGCCTTGATCGGCGGTGGTTCGGTTGGTGCCCTGGCCGAAGTGTGGAACGAACTGCAGCGCGCATCCGGCGGCATGGGCCGCATTGGTGAACTGCTGGCCGAGAGCCCGCAGATCACCGCACCGGTACAGCCACAATCGCTACCCTCACCGGTTCGCGGCGAAATCCGCTTCGAGCATGTGTCGTTCCATTACCCGCAACGTCCGGATCATCCGGCACTGGATGATTTCAGTCTGACCGTGGCGCCGGGCGAAACCGTAGCTTTGGTCGGCCCCTCAGGTGCCGGCAAAAGCACGGTGCTGTCGCTGCTGCTGCGCTTCCATGACCCGGACAGTGGCAGCCTGCGTCTGGACGGCATTGATCTGCGCGAGCTGGACCCGGCACAGCTGCGCCAAAGCATTGCGCTGGTGCCGCAGCAACCAGCCCTGTTCGCAGCCAGCGCCGCCGACAACATCCGCTATGGTCGACTCGAAGCCAGCGACGAAGAAGTTCGCGCCGCCGCCCGCTCGGCCGAGGCTGACGACTTCCTGATGCAGTTGCCGGAAGGCTATGCCAGCGACCTGGGCGAGCGCGGTGCGCGCCTGTCTGGTGGCCAGCAGCAGCGCGTGGCGATCGCTCGCGCACTGCTCAAGGACGCGCCGGTATTGCTGCTGGACGAAGCCACCAGCGCGTTGGATGCACAGAGCGAACGCGCCGTGCAACAGGCACTGGAACGGCTGATGGCTGGGCGCACAACGCTGGTCATCGCGCATCGCCTAGCAACCGTGCTCAAGGCCGACCGCATTGTGGTGATGGACCATGGTCGGATCGTTGCGCAGGGCACGCATGCTGAACTGTTGGCCCAGGACGGCTTGTATGCCGAGCTGGCGCGGCTGCAATTCATAGATTGAGAACGCTGCGGTAACGTATCGCTAACAACGCCAGCGGCAAGCTCACAGGGTGGTCGCGTTGATGCACTGCGACCACCTTCCCAGCATTGGAGGCGAGCTATGGCGTTCCGACAATTTCCTGCAACCACCCGCGATGGCGAAAGCTGCATCGTCATCGAGTTTCTGGATGAGCCCGGCACCAGCCAGGCCAGCAGCACCAACCGTCCGCCGCGTTATGAACTTGCCGACGGCCGGCCGCTGCTGCGTCGTGGCAGCAACCTGTTCAGTGCCGATGGCGAAGTCAGCCTGTCGATGAACCAGCCCTACCGGGCCTGATTCCCTGCTTCTGCAGCGCGCCGTGATCATTGCCGGCGCGCATCAGGAAGGCCCCGCTGCCGGCTGGCCGGGTAATACTGAATACGCTTTGCCGATCCGGCCCGCGGCTGATCAATTTTTCACCAACCATCTTGACAGCCTTGTGCCCCAAGGGATGTCAGTGATTATCCACATGCTTGCACACACGTCGCTGTGGATTAAGTCGCAGCTGGTGAGACGCAAATAAGCTTGAGCCCCCTCCCTTTTGCGCAGCAAAGGGGAGGGTTGGGGAGGGGTGCCTTAGCCGCCATGGCCTTTGTGGGAGCGGCGTAAGCCGCGGAGCGGCGATCCCGCACCCTTATGGCCCCAAGGCCACTGCCAAGCGCTATCGGCTTCGGGTGGTTACGGGAGCATAGCGGCTTAAGCCCCGACCACAGCGCTGCCCCCTCCCTTTTGCGTAGCAAAGGGGAGGGTTGGGGAGGGGTGCTTTTGGGCTGTTGCAGTTGCAGTTGCTCTTGCACGTGTTGGCTCACGTGCTTCGCGGCTAACGCCGCTCCTACAAGGTCGGGCATTCTGTGGGAGCGGCGCGCTTACCGCTCCAGCACCCGGCCTATGCCGCTGCTGTTGATCTCGTCACTGGCGGCTGAAATCACGTCAGCTGCATACGCCTGCACAAAACCCATCCGGAAATGCACTTCGCCAATCGGCGTACGCGAGGAGTGAATCGAAGCCAGGCTGATGCCATGCCGCTCGAACACATGCAGCAACTCACGCAAGGAACCGGCGCGATCCTCCGGCAGATGCACACTCATCGCGCTCTGATCGGTCAGATCCGCCAGCAGATAACCAACCCGCTCGAAGCTGTAGTTGCCATCGCGCAGGGTCTGCTCGTCCACAGCGGCCTTGTTATCGGCAAGGTACTTGGTGCGGAACACGGCGCGCGCCGCATCATCGCCCTGCCCCACCAGACCACGCAGTTGCTGCAGCTGCTGCAGCAGGTGATCAAGCACTTCACCGGCATGCGGATTGCCGAACTGGATGTCCTCATAGATGGCTGGGTTCAACGACAGGATGCGCAAGATCACCGCCGCATCCAGCTCAAACGCGGCCGAGCGATACGGCATCAATTCGCTCAGCGAGCCCAGCATCGGCGCGTATTCGCGCAGCACGCCAGCCTGAGCCAGGTGGGTGGCATGCACCATCGCCTGCACCAAGGCCATCACCCGATCGTGGTGCTCGGCAGTGCCGCGCACACACTCGGCCTGTATGGCGATGCACAGTTCATCCAGCCAGGCCTGCCAATGCGCATCCAACCGCGCTTCACAGACCACCATCACCCTGCCCTTCAAGGTCGGTGCCTTGGGCGGCGCAGTCATCGGGTGCAGGCCGGCGACCGAGGCCTGTGATTCCAGCATCGCCGTGACCGGCTCGGCCTTGATCGAGGTGACGTCCAGCCACAGCTTGCCGCGCTCACGCCCGGCCGATTGCCGGATGTAGTCGCGGATCAATGCGGGCGTGTGCCGGATCGGTGCAGAGAACAGCAGCACATCGGCCTGTTCCAGCAACTGCTCCGGTGTCTGCGAGTCCGCATCGATCGGATCATGGCCGATGACCTGCAAGCCCATGCGCGATTCGAAGAAGCCACGCAACCAACGTCCAAAGGCACCGCCGCTACCGACGATACCAATGACCGGCCGCAGACTCACGCCAGACGCTCGGCACGGAAGCGGTATGGCGTACCCAAGGCAGCCGGTGCGGCCGCCAACACGTCGAACTCTTCCACACCGGTTGCCAGGGTCGCTTCCAACGCTGCGTGCACACCAGCAATGGCGCGACTCACACCGTCCTCGAAGCTATGGCCCTTGAGCAGGAAGGCGACCAGCAGCGACATCAACACGTCACCGGTACCGGCCACATCCACCGGCAGATGTGGCGAGGTCCAACGCCAGATCTGTTCGCGGCCAATGGCCAAGGTCACCAGCTCGCCCGGATCACCGGACACCGAATGCGCAATCACCCATTCCGGGCCGCGTTCCAGCAACTTGCGCGATGCAGCGATGGCGTCGTCCTGTTCCAATGCTGGCATGCCGGTCAATCGGCCCAGCTCAAAAGCGTTGGGCGTGACCAGCCAGGCGTGTGGCAGCAGGCGCTCGATGAAGATCTTTTCCAGCCCTGGTTCAACATAAGGGCCGGTATGGGTATCGCCAATCACCGGATCCAGGCAGTAACGAAGCTGCGGCGACTGCGGCAGCACTACGTCCAGCCAATCAGCAAAGGCGGCGCCGTTGGCGACGCTGCCGAAGTAACCGGATACCAGGGCACCGGCGCGTTGCGGCAGGCCCCGCTCGGTTGCGCCCTGCAGCAGCTCGGCAAACCAGTCTGCAGGCAGCACGCGGCCGCGCAGCGTTGCGTAGAACGGCGCATTGCTCAACAGCGTGGTGGGGATTTCGGCGACGCGCAGGCCAAGGGCGCGCAGCGGCGGCACTGCCGCGCTGTTGCCGGCATGGCCGTAGACCAATTGGGATTGCACGGAAATCACGTCCACCGGCGACGGCCCATCCGGGCGTTGCCGACGACCGTGCACGAGATGGCTATGGTCGACTTCGTTCATCGCCCTATTCTACGTCCGCAGGACAAGGCGCGACTGCATACGCTTGCGCGCGCAACCAATAGCAGATGGCATAACGAAAAAAGCCGCAGCAAGCTGCGGCTTTGATTCATGTAGTGGGGGGGGGGGGGGGGGGGGGGGGGGGGGGGGGGGGGGGCCGGCGGGGGGGGGGGGGGGGGGGGGCGGGGGGGGGGGGGGGGGGGGGGGGGGCGGGGGGGGGGGGGGGGGGGGGGGGGGGGGGGGGGGGGGGGGGGGGGGGGGGGGGGGGGGGGGGGGGGGGGGGGGGGGGGGGGGGGGGGGGGGGGGGGGGGGGGGGGGGGGG
>NZ_JBRREI010000072.1:0-20124 GCF_056760195.1 Stenotrophomonas sp. STEN020 | reverse complement strand
GGCTTTACCGGTGAAGCTTCCGCCGAGCATGGCTTGGCTCTACCGTTTGAGCCCCTCTCCCGCTTGCGGGAGAGGGGTTGGGGTGAGGGCAGCTTTATGCTGGTAAAGCCTCTGCCGAGCATGGCTCGGCACTACGTCGCTCTGGCTCCATCGGTAGAGCCCTTGCCGAGCATGGCTCGGCACTACAGTTGCTTGTTACTTGACGCGGCGCAGGTGCGGGCCGCGCTTGTTGAACGGCGGTTGCCCGCGCCAATAACGGATCAGCAACCAGCCAAACAACATGCCGCCGAGATGAGCGAAGTGGGCCACGCCCGGCTGCCAGCCAGTGAAGCCCAGCAGCAGTTCAATCGCACCGAACACGATGACGAAGGTACGCGCCTTCATCGGGATCGGCGGGAACAGCAGCATCACCCGCTGGTTCGGGAACAACATGCCGTAGGCCAGCAGCAGGCCGAACACGCCACCAGAGGCACCCAGCACCGGGTTGTACTCACCGGCAAACGCAGCCACCAGCAACTGGCACAGACCAGCACCCACCACACAGACCATGTAATAGGTCAGGAAGCGTTTCTCGCCCCAGGTCGCTTCCAGCGGTGCACCGAACATGAAAAGCGCCAGCATGTTGAAGAACAGGTGGCCGAAACTGCCATGCAGGAAACCATAGCTCAGCAACTGCCACGGTTCGAAACCGGGCGAATCAGCAAAGAACTGCTGCGAGCCCAGCGGCCACAGCATCAGCTGGGTAAAGATGCCCGCCGTCTGCGGAAGCTGCTGCAGCAGGAACAGGACGACGTTGGCGATCAACAACGTCTGGGTGATCTTGGGTAGGCGCGGGAACATGGTGGCATCCGGAGGAACTGTCGCCATGATAGCCGCAGCAGCTAGCCCGGGCCCCAGATCGCCTCGTCCAGGCTGCGCGGCGGTTTGGGCCGCTTCACCCGGCCGTTCTCCACCGCCACACCCTCGGCCCGCAGCCGTTGGCTCTGCTCGCGCCAACCGCGCGAGCCCTCGGGCATCGCAATGCGCCCGTCCGAGCGCAGCACCCGGTGCCAGGGCAGCTCCGGGTCGTCGTTGCTACCGAGCAGGCGCGCCACCAGCCTTGCCCTTCCGGGCAACCCGGCCTTGGCCGCCACTTCACCGTAGCCCAGCACCTGTCCGCGCGGGATGGCGCGAATCGCCTCAAGGATGCGTGCATGACCGGCGGCGGTACTGGCATCAGGGCTCATCGCTTCTTCGCCACTCCGCTGCCCACCAGCAGCACGCCCAGCAGCACCAGCACCGTCCCGGCGCTTTGCCAAATGCCCATCGGTTCGTCGAGCAGCCATACGCTGAGCACAATTGTGGAAACCGGGCCCAGCATACTCACCTGCGCGGCCAGCGAGGAACCAATCCGCTTGACCCCGACCATGATCGCCAACACCGGCAGTACCGTGCAGACCGTGCCGTTGAGCAGTGACAGCCAATACACCGGCGGCGCATACGCCCACAACGCATCCCAGGGTTGAAACAGCAGGTACTGACCGATGCACAGCACGCAGGCCACCATGCTGGCGTAAGCGGTCAGACGCACCGCTCCAATCCGCACCACCGCCTGGCCACTGCCGAACAGATACACCGCATAACTCAGCGCACTGGCAAACACCAGGCCCGAGCCGATCAAGGTGCGCCGGCCTTCGAGCTGGATGTCATGACCAAAGGCCAGCAACACGCCGAGATAGCTGACCAACAGGGCTGCTACCTGGATGCGGGTTGGCCGTTGCTTGAGCACCACCAATGCGATCAGCACCACCAACGTGGGGCTGAGATACAGGATCAGCCGTTCCAGCGTGGCGCTGATGTATTGCAGGCCGAGGAAATCCAGATAGCTGGACAGGTAGTAGCCACTGAAGCCGAGCAGCAGTACCCGCCAACGGTCGCCGACCGACAGTGGCTGAGCGCGCCGCGCCGCCCACATGCCCATGGCGATGAAGAACGGGAACGCGACCATCATCCGCAGAGCGAGCAAGGCAGTGGCGTCGGCACCGTGCCGGTAGGCGAGCTTGACGATCACCGCCTTGCCGGACGCGGCGATGGCGCCAGTAGCGGCCAGCAGCAGGCCGCTGATCAACAGGCGGCGCGAGCTGGTGGGTAATGTTGGCGCGGCCACAGTGGCCTCGCGCTGGCTTGGAGCAGTCACGGTGTTGCGGCATCCGGGGGAGATGGCTTTCTATTATGAGTGCTGCGGGATTTGGGCGTGGCGACTGGGTAGGACCAGGGTTTTCACCGGAGTAAAAGCAAGATCAACCGCACCCCTCCCCAACCCGCCCGGCCCGAAGGCCTGGCCTTCGGTCGTTCATCAGGCCGCGCGCCAGTGACGCGCAAGCAGGCCTTCTTCACCCCCTTGCCTTCGGCAAAGGGAGGGAGCCGAAGCATTGCCCGCAACCACAGGATCAGCCTCCTCCCTTGCGCGCAGCGCAGGGGAGGATTGAGGAGGGGTGCCTTTTGCGCTGTTGCTGTTGCTACCCAGCCCCTCACTTCAACGCATCAAAACAACTTCCTCAGCCGAAGTCGGATGGATGGCCACCGTCTCCTCCATCTGCCTGCGCGTCACACCAGCCTTCACTGCCACCGCAAACCCTTGCAGGATCTCGTCAGCACCCTCGCCCAGCAGATGGATGCCAACCACTTTCTCGCCCTCGCCAGCACAAACCATTTTGAACAGGCTGCGCACCTCGCCCTGTCCCAGCGCCTGCAGCATCGGCCGGAAGCGGCTGTAGTACGTGCTCACCTTGCCAAAGCGCTTGCTCGCCTCTTCCTCGCTCAGGCCAACACTCCCCAGCGGCGGATGCGCGAACACAACACTGGGGACGTTCTCGTAGTCGAGTCTGGCCTCAGGCTGCCCACCGAGCACCCGATCCATCAGCCTGCGCGCGGCTGCAATCGCAACCGGAGTCAAGGTCACCCGGCCGGTAACGTCGCCAACCGCATAGATGCCAGGCACCGAAGTGTTCTGGTAGTCATCCACCTCGATCTGGCCCTTCTCGCCCAGCCTTACGCCAGCCTGCTGCAAGCCAAGCCCCTTTGTGTTCGGGCCACGGCCGGTGGCGAAAAGCACCGTATCGAACACAGCCTGTTCCGGGCCGTTGTGCAGCTGCGCGCGGATCTGTTGCTGCTGCCGCTGCAGCGCTTCCACCTTGCAGCCGAAGTGCAGCTCTACGCCCTGAAGGCGCAGGTTCTCCGCCAGCTGGTCTGATACTTCCGCGTCAAACCTATCCAGCAAGCGCTGCCCGCGTACCAGCAAGGAAACCTCGCTACCCAAGGCACGTAGTACCCCGGCAAGTTCCACCGCGATATAACCACCACCTACCAAGGCAACGCGATCCGGTCGTGCCTGCAGCGCAAAGAAATCATCCGAAACACCACCCAACTCTGCGCCAGGCAACTCCGGCTTGAGCGGATGCGCGCCGGTAGCGACGACGATGTGCTCGGCGCGAAACTGGGTGCCGTCCTCGCACTGCACCGTATGCGCATCGATCAGGTGCCCACGATTGCTGATCCGCACCACGCCGGTTTCATCCAGCCGCTTCTGATAGCTGGCGTGGATATTGGCGATGTACTGCTGACGCCGATACAACAGGGTCGACCAGGTCAACTCCGGTTCGGCAGGCACATCGAAACCGATCCGCCGTGCCAGCCCAATGCGCTCGGCCAGGTCCGCGGCCAGCCACATCGCCTTCTTCGGCACGCAACCCACGTTCACGCAGGTACCACCCAGCGGCGCAGGCTCCAACATCGCCACCTTGGCGCCGTAGGATGCTGCGCGGAACGCGGCAGCCAAACCGCCCGAACCGCCCCCCAACACCACCACGTCGTAGTTGCGCGCACTCATTGGAAGCGCTCCACGCGATACGGCGCAGGATCGATTGCGGGCGCGTGCCCGGTTATCAAATCAGCCATCAGTTGTCCGCTCCCACTGCTCATACTGATCCCGAGCATGCCATGACCAGCCGCTAGCCAGACGTGAGCATGCAAGGGCGAGCGTCCCAGTATCGGCATGTCATCCCAGGTCATCGGCCGCCAGCCATACCAGCGCTCATGTATGACCTCACCGATTGGCTGGCGAAGGTACTGCCGCGCTGCCAGCTCCAGTGCCTGCAAGCGGGTTTCATTCAAACGCCGGTCCTGCCCGGAAAATTCCATCGTGCCACCCAGACGCATCTGTTCAGCCCAGGCAATGACGAATACCGAACGATCCTTCAGCACCACCGGCCGGCTCGGAACCTGCGTCGGGCAACTGCCAGTGATGGAGTAGCCTTTGCCTGCCTGGATCGGGACGCGCAGCCCCAACTTGGCGGCCAGCCGTGGCGACCACGCGCCGGTCGCCAGCACCAGTTCACCGCTATCACGGGCACCTCGATTGGTCTGCACGCGCACACCCTGCCCGCGTGGCTCGAATGATTGCACCACGCAGTGCTCTTCGATCAGCACGCCGCGTGCACGCAGTACCCGTCCCAGTTCGGCGGTGTATCGGTCCGGACGCAGACTGGCATCGCCTGGGAAACGGATCGCGCCGACCACGCCATCATTGAAGGCGGGCTCAGCACGAACATAGTCGCTGCCATCGATGATCTCGGTGGCGATGCCGAGATCTGACAACGCGCCGCATTCGGCCGCGTAGGCGTCGAAATTGCTTTGCTGGCGAAACACATAGTCCAAGCCCTTCTCGGCGAACTCGCAATCCAGCTGGTAGCGCAGCACCCAATCGGCCAGACGTTGCCGGGAGTCGTTCAACAATGCGGCACGCCCTTGCGCGCTGTGTAGCCAGTCCTGTCGATTGCAGCGCGTAGCGAACTTCAGCAGCCAGCGCCAAAGAGCAGGATCAAAACGCGGCGGAATATACAGCGGCGCCTGCGGCGACAACATCCAGCGCAGTGCACGCTGTGGCACACCAGGTGCCGCCAACGGTGGCGCATGGCTGGGGGTGATGGTGCCGCAGTTGCCGTGTGAGGTCGCACCGCCCAATGTGCCAGCGTCAATCACCCGCACCTGCCGTCCCGCTTCGGAAAGTGCCAACGCGGTGGCCAGACCGGTGGCACCGGCGCCAACAACAAGAACATCGTCTTTGGGTGAGTTCACCCGGCTATTTTATTGCCGCCAATGCATCAGCGCCGCAGTGGTGGCAATTGCAAGTATGTGAACCCCCGCCACAACCACTCCACAGGCCCATACTGGAAACGCCGCAACCATAGCTGGCTGAGCAGTACCTGCACAGCGAACAGACCTACGGCAAACAGTAGCTGTGATGCGCGCCCTACCTGCTCAAACCAACCCAGGCCATAGCCGTAGAAGACCAGGGTGCAGACCAGCGATTGCCCCAGGTAGTTGCTCAAGGCCATGCGCCCCGCTGGCGCCAACCATTGCAGATGGCGGCTCCAGCGCACGCCCCAGGCCAGATAACCAAGACACATCAGCAAACCTGCCACTGCAGTCAGCGCGTAGGCGCCGGCGCTGCGCATAGTGAATTGTCCCGGGGCGTTGTACGGCAGCACCCAAACGCTCAACAGCATCACCGCCAAACCAACCGGCAGCAGCAACCAGCGCAAGCCTGCCCACAGCCGCGGATAGCGGCCGGGCTCGGCAATGGCACCACTGCGCGCAAACCATGCGCCGATCAGGAACATGCCCAGCACCTGCGGGCCGACCAGCAACAGCGCGCCCAACGAGGCACCCACGTCCTGCAGCCGCTGTGCAATTGCCTGCAGGTAGCTGCCCTGCCCGTAAGCCTGGCGCTGCGCCTCGATTGCAACCCTCGCTGCTTCGGCCTGCGCAGTGGCGGCATCGGCCGGCACGAACTGCATCAACGCGCCCAGCAACAACATCAATACAGCTGCGCCCAGATAGGCCATCGTCCCCAGCGCGGGCAACCAGCTGCGCGGCGCCTCACGGAAGGCCAGCAATACGAAAGACAGTAGTGCGTAGGCGACCAGAATGTCACCTGACCACAGCAGCAGCGCATGCAGCACGCCGATGATCAGCAAACCCAGGCTGCGGCGCAGATAGAATCGGGTGAAGTCGCGCCCTGCGATGGTGGCCCGCTGCGCCATTACCGCGAAACCAGCACCGAACAGCAGCGAGAACAGAGTGAAGAACTTGCCCTGCACGAAGATGTAGACGAACGCATCGGCCCAGTAGTCCCGGCCCAGCCAATGCGGATCGATACCGGTGAATGACATGTCCAACGGACCGCTGAAGGCCTCGATGTTCATCAGCAGGATGCCGAACAAGGCAAAGCCGCGCAGCACGTCCAAAGTAGCGATGCGCTCATCGGCCGCCACAGGCTGGAAAGCAGAAGTAGACAACGACGACATCCTTCAGCAACAGGTGCGCGATTAGAGCACGCAAGCCAAGGTAGTGCCGAGCCATGCTCGGCAGAGGTTTGCCCAGCGTTCTGTAGTGCCGAGCCATGCTCGGCAGAGGCTTTACCCGCACAGCCCCTGCCAAGCATGGCTCAGCACTACATGGGACCAACGCAGAACGGCCCGCTTTCGCGGGCCGTTCCGGTGCTGCACTGCTTTGCGGCAAGCGCTTAGTGCTGGTGACCGCCGTCGCCGTGCACGTGGCCGTGCTGCACTTCTTCTTCGCTGGCTTCGCGCACTTCGATGATTTCCACGTCGAAATGCAGGTCCTTGCCGGCCATCGGGTGGTTCAGGTCGACGTCAACCACGGTCATGCCGACCTTCTCGACGGTGACCGCGCGCGGGCCGAAGTTGGTCTGCAGGATCACCTGGGTGCCCGGGATCAATGGGGTCTTGCCGAAGTGCTTCTTCGGCACACGCTGGGTCATGCCCTCGCGGCGCTCGCCGTAGGCCTCGGTCGACTTGACGTCGACGCCGAAGCTCTCGCCCGCTTCCTTGTCCATCATCGCCGCTTCCAGACCCGGGATGATGTTGCCGTGGCCGATCAGGATGGCCAACGGATCACGGTCCTTGGAGCTTTCAATCGGCTCCTGGCCGACTTCGGAGACGGTGTAGTGGAAACGGACGACGCGGTCTTTTTCGATCTTCATGCGCAACTCTGATAAATGGCTGCCCGCTGGCAGACGTTGGGACGGCTTGTCGGCCGCCGGGGACGCCGCCATGATGACGGCCTTCTTAGGTGGCGCATTATCCGGGCTCCATGCACATCACGCCAGTTCCCCGCTTCCGCTCGTGGCGCCTGCCGGCCACGCTCCTGACCGCCGCGCTGCTGACCGCCTGCGGGCACAGCCCGCCGAAACGGACGGCCGCACCCAATCCGGCCCGCAATTACTCGCCAGTCGCCCCCGCCGACCCTGCGGCAGCTGCCTCGGTGCTGATGCGGGCCTTGGGACTGGTTGGCACCCCCTACCGCTACGGTGGCAATACACCGGAGTCCGGCTTCGACTGCAGCGGATTGGTCACTTATGTATACCGGGACATGCTGGCACTGAACCTGCCGCGTACCTCGCGCGAACTGGCTGCCATCCAGGGGCCAAAGATCGCGCCCGACCGTCTTACCGCTGGTGATCTGGTCTTTTTTGGCAATAAAGGTAACGTCTGGCACGTAGGCATTTATGTCGGCGAAGGGCGTTTTGTACACGCGCCCAGCACCGGCGGAACGGTCCGCTTGGACCACCTTGATGGGGCCTATTGGCGCGACCATTACACCGGTGCGAAGCGGGTATTGCGGTAAAACGAGACTTTCAGCACGAAAAATAACGATTTGTTAACGAAATTTGTACCTATCCTCACGTTTCGCAAGGCATGATCCCCCATCGACTTTTCCTAGTGACTGCCGCGTGACGACTGACAACACGTCCCATCCGAGCCAGCCAAAGATTGTTCCGCTCACCCTCCGCCGCCTGATCTGCGCTGCGGCACTGGCTCTGGCCAGCCTGCCCGCCCTCGCTCAGAGCGCCGATACCGCCCCAGCTGCCAAGCCGGCCGCGGCCAAAACCGAAGCACCGCGCAGCAAGGCTGATAGCGCTGCCACCGCCACGCTCGCCGCGCTGCTGCCGCATCTGGCCGCCAGCGACACCATTCCGCTGATGGACCGTTCGGCGATGTTCGCCGGCGATCTCAGCCGCCTGATTTCCGCTTACGACGCCTCCAAAGGCGTCTCTGCTGCCACCGAGGCAGCACTGGCCAACGATTCCGACGGCAAGGTGCAGTCCATCCTGCGCCGCGCCATGACCCTGCTGGGCACCCCGTATCGCTGGGGCGGCACCTCGCCGGATGCCGGCTTTGATTGCAGCGGCCTGGTCGGCTACGTATTCCGTACCGCGCTGGGTGTCGAGCTGCCGCGCGTATCGCGCGAAATGGCCAGCCAGGCCAATGCCGAACTGATCAATGACCGCGCGTCACTGGCCGCCGGCGACCTGGTGTTCTTTGGCCGCAAGGGCCGCGTTGACCATGTAGGCATCTACGTTGGCGAAGGCCGCTTCCTGCATGCCCCGAGCACCGGCAAGGATGTCCGTACCGATACCCTGCTCACTGGTTACTGGGGCGACAAGTTCATGCAGGCCCGCCGCATGGCGCTGTAAGCGCCCTGCCGGCAACTACCTGCCAAGCCGCAACCTTCGGGTTGCGGCTTTTTTATTGTCATGCCTTTTCACATCACTCTCCTTGCACAAAAGTTAATACGAACATCACTTCTGCTACCTGCAACAAAGTGCCAAATACGATTGCACATGCGCGAAACACAGGTATATGGTGACGCCGAATGGAGGAGTGACCAGGCATGGCCGCAACATCTGTGTCAAGTACACGTTGTGTGATCTGGTTTGGAAATCCGGGGGCAAGAGAGAAAGTGATGCTGGCTGCGGATGGCTGGCAGGTGCGAACGGTACTTCCCCAGCAGCCCGCCGACATTGGCATGCGCGGCGGCGACACGGTGGTTGGCCTGATCGATTTCCGCACCAGCTCGGAAAGTGAGCTGGAGCGTATCGGCAAGCTGACCGCCGAGCATCACCATATGCCGCTGTTTGCCATCACCCCTGCCACCGATGACATCGAAAAGCTGCCGCGGCATCCACTGCTTGCCGCCTGCCGCCAACAATTCCCACACCCGCCGGATCTGAAGGAACTGCTACGCGGGCTGCAGGGCCTGAGCAATGAGGTGCCACGTCCAGCCAGTGAAGATGTGCTGGAAACCCTGCTCGGCGAGAGCGAGGTGATGCTGGTCATGCGCGCCACCCTGCGCAAATACGCGCCGGTGGATCTGCCGGTCCTGATCACCGGTGAAACCGGCACCGGCAAGGAGGTAGCCGCGCATGCATTGCATCGCCTATCGCCACGCAACGGCAAACCTTTCCAGGCGATCAACTGCGGCGCCATTCCTTCTACCTTGATCCAGTCGGAACTGTTCGGTCATGAGCGTGGAGCCTTCACCGGCGCCACCGGCCGTCGCCAAGGCCTGTTTGAAACCGCGCACACCGGCAGCGTGTTCCTGGATGAAATCGGCGACCTGCCCCTGGATGCGCAGACCAGTCTGTTGCGGGTACTGCAGGAGGGCACGATCGAGCGGGTCGGCAGCAATCAGCCCGTCCCTGTAGATGTGCGCATCCTCGCCGCCACTCACGTGGATCTGGAACGTGCGGTCGAAGAAGGGCGCTTCCGTCGCGATCTCTACTACCGTCTCAATGTGCTGCGTCTGGCGATGCCACCGCTACGCAAACGCGATGGCGACATTGAACTGCTTTCCCGCCAGTTTCTGCGCAACTTCCGCACCCGCCACCCCACCCGCGCGCGCGGCTACACCACTGAAGCTCGTCAAGCGATGGACCGCTTCCCATGGCCCGGCAATGTGCGCGAACTGCTCAACCGGGTACAGCGGGCGGCCATCACCGCCGAAGGCGAGTTGATCAGTTGCGCCGATCTGGAGCTCAATCAACCCGCGAATGGCGCCCAACTCAGCCAGGCACGCGGTCATGCCGAACGCGAAACCCTGCTGTCCTGCCTGCAACAAAGCCAATACAACATCAGCGCCTGCGCGCGATTGATGAAGGTCTCGCGGGTCACCATCTACCGGATGTGCCGCAAGCACCACCTGGAACTGGAAGCGCTGCGTTGATCGACTGAACGCAGCGCCTCCTCCCTTCATCCACGCTCATCCTGCACACATCATCACAACATGTAAGGCACCTTGAATGCCAAGGTGAAATCCGGTGCATCCGGCGTCAGGCCAATGCCCAGCATGCTGACAAAGGTCGCCTTGGATGTCAGCGCATAGGTCACACCCAGGTTGAGTGTGCCCGCGTTGCCATCACTACCGATCACCTTCATCCACTTGCCGTTCTTGTAACGCGTGCTGGCACGTGCACTCATGCGATCACTGAAGGAAATACTCAGGCTGGTGCGCTCATTGAATGCAAATGCCACACCTGCGCCGAAGTAATACGAGTTACCCAGATTCACCTCACCAGGATTGACCGTATCCGGATTGGCATCGATGTCGTCGAAGCTGCGCTTGAACGAGCGCACGTAACCGATGTTGCCGAACAGGATTGCCGGGTCCGCACTCTTCACCGCCGACAGGCCGATGTTCGCCTGCCAGAGACCGTTGCCGGTCGGCTGTTTGGACGGCACCGCGAAACGGATGAAATCATCATCGTCGCGCTCGATCACCTTCCAATCCAGACCATAGGGCTCACGCCCCGTCGGCGCGGTGATACCACCGGTCAGGACGGTCTCCGGGCGCCAGCCGCGCTCACCAAACAGCTTGTAGTTGGCGCTGACAGTCACATCGCCAATACCGGTGCCATGGGTTTCTTCCTGCGCGATGGCAGCCGCCGAACCACCCGCGCCGCCCTTCTGGTAGATCGTCTTGCGGGCAATGTACGGCACATCCAGATTCAAGGTCAGCCGCGGATTGAGACCCCAGCGCGCTGCAAAATTGTAGGTAAGCGAATCGGACTCGACGTTCTCGATGGCGATATTGCCGAGGAAGATCGCGTCCAGCGCAAGGAAACCATTGAGGGTCAGCTGTTTGCGGTCATAACGTGCGTAGGTGATGCTGTTTTCCAACGTGAGCTTTTGGTTGAACAGTGCGGATTGTTGTTGCTTCACATCATCAACACTGCGCCGCGCCGCTTCCTTGGCCTGCTGCGCTTCAGCCGCACTGCTGGCATAGCCCTCACCAGCCGGCGCTGCCGCCGCTGGCGGCGCCGTAGCAACCTGAGCAGGCGCTGCCTCGCCCGCGGGATGCGGCGGGGGCGGCAACGCCTGTGCAGTCTTGCCACTGACCCGCGCCTGGATTGCCTGCACCTGCATGTCCAGCTCGCGCAGACGCCGCACTTCCTGGGCGTAGCTGGCTTTGAGCGCCTCCAGCTGTGCCACCAGTGCCCTTACGTCCTCTGCATCCTTACTGCCGGTTGTCGCCTCCTGCGCCATCACCCGTGGTGAAGCAACAGTCAGACTCACCAGCGCCGCCATCGCCAGTCGTTTCATTGTGTCGTTCCTCTACGTTGAACTCGCCAAAGCACGCGCCAAACGCGTGCTCACTGCCCGCCTATCCCGCCAATCCCCCGATTGAGCGTGATGGCCTGTGCCACGTTCTGGGCCAACGGCAGGTTCCCCGCCATCGACTCCCTTACCAGATCAATCTGCAGCCGATTACTGACCAACTGGCCATCGCTGGTCAACTGTACGCTTTGGCCAACACTGCCACTACGTAGCCACTGTTGCACCGCACCTTGCCCCTGGATGGTCAGCTGCAAGCGTGCCGCATTGCCGTCAAAGCTGGCTACGGCGCTTGCGTCACCCGACTGTGCCGTCGCATTGCCCGCTACCGAGCCACTACTGCCCGGGACAATGCCATCGTTGCGTACATTCAGATGCATCACATTGCTGGCGCGGTTACCGTCACCGGCGATCTGCACGCTCTGGCTGACACCGGCCACGTTGTTCAAACCGCTGCCATCGATACTGCGTCCGCTGGCATCAGGCAACGGTGCGTTGGCATCGGTGATGCTGACGACAGGCGTGAACGTTACCTTCGGTACGTTGCCACCTTTGCTGAAATCCATGCCAAGCGTCATGGCGCCCTGCAGGCTCTGGCCAGCCGTGGTCTGCCAGGTCGAGATCATGGTCACCCCGAACCAAGCCACCGCATTGCCACCCACGGTATAGCGGCCACGCATCAGGTTGAGCTCCGGGTCGGGTATTTCGTGCAGGCCTTTGCCCGGCTTTTGCGGTGTCTCCGCGCCAAGCGCTGGCAGCGCGACACTCAGCGCCAAAGCCAGCAGGGCGAATTTGATTGCGCTCATCACAACACTCCTTCAGAACAGGTCGGCATGGCTGAAGCCAAAATCAACCAGCTCCGCATCGGTAATGGGGTTGGCCCCTTGGCGTGCATACAGCGCGCGTGCACTGGGCCTTTCACTGGGTTGCAGCAGCACTGTATTGCGATCAAAGTCGCTGCCTATGACCACGAATACCGCGCGCGACGGCCAAGCTTCAAGAAATTCCGGCAACGGCACAACGCGGTTGCCGAGAATCGGATCAGCGACCTCGGCCATGCCATCACGTATCTGCTTGAGTACGACGAAGTGGCGGAAGCCACGTACATCCATCAGCACCAGACTGGGAACGCGCAGGTTCATCAGCCGCTCCTCATCAATCCGGTAACCGCGACCACGCATGCCCAAGGATTCCACGTAACGCTTGATATCCAGCAACGAAAATCCGCGTTGCTTTACCAGTTCTGGATCAGCAACTCCCATCATGCCCTCGATCACCGTCGCCTCGTCGGTGTTGAGGTGGTACGCATGCTTGAGGATTGTCGCCAAGGCCGCAGCACCGCAGCTGTAATCGGTCTGCTGCCGCACCAGGTTACGAAAGCGCCGCTCCTTCATGCTCTCGATCTTGCCGCTGTACAGGGCACCATTGGGTAGCACACTGCTGAATGCCACCTCGCCTGCATGCAGCAAGCCCGGCGACAAGCTCAACGCACAAGCCAACAGCAGCGAGCGAGCAAACATGAGCGTAGTACCTCCAGAGCGCCGGAAGGTGGGAGCCCCCTCCCGGGGGAGGGGAATGGGGGCTCCCGGAACCCGGTCATTGGCGGATGGCCGGGTTTGTTACGCTAAGCCAGCGCGTCATCCTCACGGATGACGCATCCGGTTACGGCTCGTTACCGCCGCCACCACCACCGGTTGACGGCTGTGCAACCGCCAGCGCGAGGCTGTTGGCCTGCAGGTTGCCGGTGCCCGAGGACACGTTCACACCGATGTTGCCGGAAGCGTTGGAGAACGCCGAGCCCGACAGACTGGCGGTGTTGGTCGCATTGACCGCCACCCAGTCAACCGTGGTTACTTGGCCACTGAGGCTGGCCGTCAGATCAGCAGTTCCCATCTCGCTGAACTTGAGGTTGCCCTTCTCATCGGTATCCCACGCCATGCCGCCCACGCCCGGACGGTTCGGATTGGCGACGGCACCCTGGGTCTGGTTGTCCCAATCAGAGTGACCGAGCTGGTCGCCGGCCGGATGCGTGTCGCCACTCCAGTTGTCCGGATAGAAGTTGGTCTTCTGGTAGGAGTTGCCGGTGCCAGCGTACTCGCCAGTGCCGGTGCCCTTGGTGGTACCTGTCACCTTGCCGCTCAAACTTACGTTGACGGTGCTGACCATGCGGTCGTAGTAACCGTTGTTCTCGACCTTGTTGCCACTCGAACTCTGGTTCGAGCTGATGGTCGAGGTGGCATAGGCGCTGGTGGCGACCGAGGCAGCCAGAGCGTTCTTCTGCTCGTTGTTGTTGCCCGAGGTCACGTTGACGCCGATGTTGCCTGCTGCGCCGGAGAAGGCGTTGTCGCCGATACCAGCGGCATTGGTCACGCCATGATTCCAGGTCATGTTGTTCATGCCAGCCTGGTTCACGAACACTTCGGCGTCAGCCATGCCAAAGCTGAAGGACGCATCGGCAGCGGACAGTGCGGCAGCATTGTCCTGGGTGTTGTTGTCGCCGGCAGCCACGTTGAAGCCAAGGTTACCCGAGGCATCGGAACCCACGTCATCGCCGATCGATGCGGTGTTGTCCAGCAAGCCATTGCGGGCGTGGTTGTTCGAGACCGACTGACGGTTGTCAATGAGGGCAATCGCGGCCGAATCCAGATCGATGTTGCCGGTAATGGTCGGATCACCGGAGAAGTTCACGTCCGAGCTCAGACGGATATCCTTCTCGAGGTTCACATCAACACCGTGGTTGTTCTTTTCCTTGCGCTCGTCGGCCGAGATGTTCGACGTCTTCTGCACGTTTTCGGTTACGGAACTGCTGGTTTCGGTATTGGTCCGCGTATCCGTGTAGTTACGCGTGTCGTTGTAGCGCAGGCGAGCTGCGGCATCCAACTTCAGATCAATGTCGGTATCGACGTTGGTATTGGTGTGCGTGCGCGTCTCATTCACGTTGTGCTGGTGATTGATGTTCGCGCTCGCGTTCTGATCATCCGCCGCATTGGCTGCCGCGCTGAAGGTCAGCGCGGAAACCGCCATGGCGAGTACATTCCATTTGATCGCTTTCATGGTGCCCTCTTCAGATTTTCTGATGCATCGGGTGGATGGAGCTGTGCTCACGGGGTGCCCTGCACGGAGATGCTGAATCTGTTCTCCGTTGCATTGCCTGATCCCGCGATCTGATTGAGTTGCAGTACACCGTCAAATCCGCGCAATGCGGATGCCTCCACACCTACCCGTCGGGTAGCGCGTGGATCGGTGACGATGGACTGCCCCCCTGCCGACGCGAGCACTTCGGATGAAGTCATGGCCTCATCACTTGCCTCGCGTATGCCCTGTGCGGCCAGTGTCGCGGTGACGGAGTTCAACTCCGCATTGCCACCGCCACTGGCCTGATTGATTGATGCAATACCGCCGGCACCGGCCAGCGCATTGCCGCCGATGGTGGCCGTGGCCTGCATCGGTGAATTGAAAAGATTGGACTGGCGCTGCTGCAGGCTGCGGACACTGGCCGATGCCTGCTGGCCATTGGCCATGCTGTGCAGGTTGGCCTGCAGGTTGAGATCACCCGCTGCCTGATTGACCTTGATCGAGCCATTGGCGCCAGCCAAGGCCCCCCCCTCAATCCGCGTGTCAGTGGAGAGATAGGACAGCATCCCGCTGTAGCTGTCAGTGCCCGATTGCGCGTGCGCACTACCCACAAGGGCAAGCGCGACTACAAACAGGGCAGCGGGGATGGGGGCGAAGGAGGCGTTCACTTGCCACCCGGCCCGGCCGGCTGGCCCAGCGGGAACTGCGCCAAGGCGCCACGCACCTGGTCGCCAATCCCGCGCGTTGCACCGCCCACCGCACCCATCGGACCACCGATGGCACGTGACAACTGGCCTCCGGACAACATGCCGTCATCGCCGACAACGCGCCCCAAAGTGCCGCCCACCATGCCGGTGGTTACCCGCTCGACCGTGGTCTGGCCATGCCCGGCCAGCTGACTGCCAGCCACGCCCGAACCCATTGCCGCATAGTCGTCATCACTGAGCTCGCTCATGCCACCGACCCCCAAGGCGGAGCTAAGCTCCTTGCGCGGTGAGGGATCGGCAATCAAGGCCATGCCTGGCGGTGCCATGCGGTAAGCCGGCCGCGTGGAGACATCACGCAGCAGCACGATCTCACCCGGTTGTGCCTTTACGCCCTGGCGTGCACCCGAAGCCATTGCGGCCTCACTGGCGACAGTACTGGCCAGCAGCAATCCGATCAGGGCGGCATAACGATGTAGGGTCCAGCTGTCCATTGCGTCGTCCACTCGTACCAACGCGAGTGATAGAGCAGCATCCGTGCCAAACAATTATTACCTGCAAAAACAATTGGTTAATAACTAACCCTGGCAACTGCAGGTGTATCCATGTAACAGCAGTACGGCTATCAGATACGACGTAGGGCAGCACGGATAGAGCCGCAAAAGGCTGACGTGGTCTAGCTTTCACACCGCTGTATCAGCCTTGTTACAGACCAGTGTTACACCTGCTACAAGCAACAACCGTCGACATGAAAAAGGCCGGCAATGCCGGCCTTCTCCTTACCTCGCAGCAACAGCGTCACTAATCCAGATGGCGTCCATTCGCACCAGCGCCCATCGCCGGCGTACCCGCAGCGTCGTATATCTGCTGGTCAAGCAGGCCGGTTTCCTTGGCCACGATCACCGGCACCACCATCTGCCCGGTGACATTGGTCATGGTGCGCATCATGTCGAGGATGCGATCGATGGCATATAGATAACCAATCGCCTCCAGCGGAAGGTTGGCCGCGCTCAGCACCACCGTCGCCATCACCACCGCTGTACCTGGCACACCAGCCGTACCAAAACTGCCCAGCACCGAGGCGATCAGCACGATCACGTATTGTTCCGGGGTCAATGGCACGCCGGTGTATTGGGCGATGAACACCGCACACAAGGCCGGGTAGATCGCCCCGCAACCGTCCATCTTGATGCTGGCACCCAAGGGCACTGCGAACGAAGCGTAATCCTTGTTGACGCCGAGGTTGTCGCTGATCGAGCGCATCGCCACCGGCATCGCCGCAAAGCTCGACGAGGCAACGAATGCCACCTGCATGCCAGGCGCCGCACCACGGAAGAACTTCCAAGGGTTCAGGCCATGGGCAAGCAGCAGGCTGCTGTAGACGATGACGATATGCAACGCGCAGGCCACGTACAGCGCCAGCACGAAGTTGCCCAGCGGCAGCAGCTTCTCGAAGCCGTAGCTGCCAACCAGGCCGGCGATCAGGCCGAAGGTACCCAGCGGCGTCATCTCCAGCACGAAGCGGGTCACCTGGATCATGATCTCGCTCATCTGGCCGACCAGCTTGCGTGCCTCGTTGACCTTCTCGCCCAGCTTGACCATCGCAAAGCCGAGCAGACCGGCGAAGAAGATCACCGGCAGGATCGAGCCGCGGCCCGCCGCCAGCACCTGTTCACCGGCGGCATTGGCCTTGGTGCCGATGCCGGCCAGCGCGTAGAACACGTTGGACGGAACCACATCCATCAGCACCTTGGCGATCGAGGGCACGTCACGCGGGGTGTAAGCCGTATCCACCGCCAACTTCAGGCCACCGGTGCCGGGTTGCATCACCGTGCCAACCAGCAGGCCGATGCCCACCGCCAACGCAGCGGTGATGACAAACCACAGGAAGGTGCGGCCACTGAGCGCAGCCACCGACTTCTGCCCGTGCAGCGAGCCGATCGCATTGATCACCGCGAAGAACACCAGCGGCACCGCGATCATCTTGATCAAGGTGACGTAGAGCTCACCCAGCGGGCCGAAGAAGGTCTCGGCGGCCGGTCCCAGCGCCCAGCCAGCCAGCGCGCCCAGCACGAAGCCACCGACCACCCGCTGCCAGAAGGGGATCCGCAGCCAGGCAGAAACCACATTCATATCGTCAATCCGGAAAACAAATCGAAGGTTCCCACGATAGCGCAAGGCCTCAGCCAGCACGATGCCCACACAGAAAAGCTGCGTGTCATATGCATGCCTTCCACGCTTGACCATAATGGCAGTCTGTATTCATCCAGCGGTAACAACCCCGATGCAAAAAGCCTGTTTCCTGTCCGCCGCCCTGTCCACCCTGCTGCTTGGCGCCTGCGCCAGCACCAGCCAGCAGTCCGGCCCGGCCAACGCCGTCAGCGTTGACGTCCCCCATATCACCCGACCGGACGGGGAAACGCCGCAGTGGTGGTACCGCGACGGCGCCGCCCGCGCCGCCGGCAATGGCGCCATGGCAGGCAAGGCCAAGAACGTGATCCTGTTCCTCGGTGACGGCATGAGCCTGACCACCGTGGCCGCCGCGCGCATCCTTGAAGGGCAGCGCAAGGGCCAGCCGGGTGAAGAGAACCTGCTGTCCTGGGAGCGCTTCCCGGCCACCGCGTTCAGCAAAACCTACAACACCGACTCGCAGACCCCCGATTCGGCCGGCACCATGACCGCCATCACCACCGGCGTGAAGAGCCACATGGGCGCCATCGGCGTCAGTGCCGGCAGCCGCAACAATTGCGCCGACAGCCTGCCCAAGGGCCTGCTGACCTGGCTGCAGCTGGCCGACAGCGCCGGCATGGCCACCGGCATCGTCTCTACCGCGCGCCTGACCCACGCCACTCCGGCGGCTACTTATGCGCACTCGCCCGAGCGCAACTGGGAAAACGACACCGACCTGCCGGAAGCAGCCAAGGCCGCAGGCTGCGTCGACATCGCCCAGCAACTGATCTCCACCTCGCGCTACGGGCAGGGCCCGCTGGTCGCGCTCGGCGGCGGCCGTGGCCAGTTCACCACCGTCAACGAGCAGGACCCGGAATACGCCGACAAGGTCGGCCTGCGCCTGGACGGCCGCAATCTGGTTGCCGAATGGCAGGCCAAGCATCCGCAGGGCGCCTACGTCTGGAACGCAGACCAGCTCAAGGCCGCTGGTAATGCGCCAGCCCTGCTGGGCTTGTTCGAGCCCGATCACATGCAGTACGAACAGGATCGCCCCAAGGACCCGGCAGGTGAGCCATCGCTGGCCGAACTGACCCGCGCTGCCATCGCCAACCTGTCCAAGCATCAGGAAGGTTTCGTGCTGATGGTCGAAGGCGCGCGCATCGATCACGCCAACCACAGCGGCAATGCGGCCCGTGCACTGGGCGACACCATCGCCATGTCTGATGCGGTCAGGGCTGCCGTTGAAGCCACTTCGGCCGAAGACACCTTGATCATCGTCACCGCCGACCACTCGCATACCCTGAACTTCGTCGGTTACCCGGCCCGTGGCAACGCCATCCTCGGCAAGGTCAAGGACAAGGGCGGCGAAGACGGCATGGGCGCACTGGATCTGGCCCGCGACGGCATGGGCATGCCCTACACCACGCTGAGCTATGCCAATGGCCCAGGCTATACCGGCGCCAGCAACCAGCAGCCGGCCGGCCCGAAGCGCTTCCCGCACGGCCCGAGCAGCTTTGAGGCGGCCAACGGCCGACCTGACCTGACCCACGTCGACACCGAGCACCCGGACTACATGCAGGAAGCGCTGGTGCCGTCCAAGAGCGAATCGCATGGCGGCGAAGACGTCGGCATCTGGGCACGCGGCCCGGGCAGCAAGGCGGTGCGTGGCACGATGGAACAGAACACCATCTACCACCTGATCGTGCAGTCCACCCCGCGCCTGCGTGAGCGTCTGTGTGCCCTGGGCACCTGCGATGCGCAGGGCGTACCGGTCGAACTGCCGCAACCGGTCAAGTTCGAGCGCAAGGCGCAGTGAGCCAAGGCCGGCACGCTGCCGGATGGCCAGTGGCAGCATTGCTGTCACTGGTCACGGCGCCAGCGATCGCGCTGGCCAACGAAGCCTGCTACCGGATGGACACCGATACGTTCAAGATTCTGGAGGGCTGCAAGCGGGCCAGCGATGGCACGCTGATCGTCAGCGAAACGGCGCTGGCGCAGCTTGAATACGATGCTGATGGGCTGACCTCGGTCATTGCCGGCAAGCAGCACTACTACCTGCGTCGCGACGGCCGCCATCTGCCGGTGATCACTTACGACAACGGCCCGGATGCCTTCGAAGAAGGCCTGACCCGTTCCATGGTCAATGGCCAGATCGGCTACTACGACCGCCAACTGCAGCCTGCTTTCGCCGCCCGTTTCGATTGGGGCTGGCCATTCAAGGGCGGCGTTGCCGAAGTCTGCCAAGGCTGCGCGCCGGGCAAACCAGACCCCGGCGGCCACACCGCCGTCGAAGGCGGCAAGCACTACCGCATCGATCGCCAAGGCAAAGCCCTGCCCTGACCAGGCTCTGCACGACTTTGTAGGAGCGGCGTCAGCCGCGAAGCTGGCATCAATGAAATCACCAGCCGGCCTGCAATCTGAAGGGATATCTGCTTCGCGGCTTACGCCGCTCCTACAAAACTGCAGGCGTGCCTCAACACAAAAGCAGCGTAGTGCCGAGCCATGTTCGGCAGGGCCTCTACCGATAATGCCCACAGCGGAGCATGGCTCCGCTCTACAAGGGCCGCCAGCCCATAACCACCGGATTCCCCCGGATTTGTAGGAGCGGGGGGGGGGGGGGCGGGCGCGGCGGGGAAGAAAAAAAAAAAACCCCCGCCCCAACGAATAGGACCGACGCTGGGGGGGGGGGGGGGCGCCCCCCCCCAAACCAAGCGCACCAA